>JAEZFH010000391.1 GCA_023437885.1 Bacillota bacterium
CCCGTATCTCGGTACCGATTTACGTACGAACAACGCTTCTCCCTTGGTTTTATTGCCATCCATACCGACCGGAGCATTGTCCACATCCAGTATTTTAACAACAGTCCCGTCCGAAAGGGTAACTTCCTTATTCGGGCACAGAATGTCATTGAGGGTTGTGACGATACCATGTATCAGCTGGTCAAACTGAACCTGCGTCGACATGATGACAGAGGAGTTGACGGAATTGTTATAGTCAATTACTGCTACATTATACAATGCCTCAGACTCATAATCTGCTCTTTTGGGGATATCCGTATAATTCGCCTGTTTGGAGCCTCTCGCTGTCAGCAGCCCCTTCAGGGAGCCGATATCCGTATTATCCTTTGATGAGGCGGCTCGGTCCATATTAAATACATCCACATTGCCAAAGGCCGTCCATACGGGCTTAAGCATCTCCGTACTTTCATCCACCTTTACCGTTCCCATCTTAAAGGCCATATCTTCCGTGACGAAGGGAACTCCTTCTACATTAACATTAACAATACCTACGGTATTTTCCTTATATGTAATGCGAACCATTTTTCCCAGCTCATCCAAAAGATTATTGCGCTGATCCCGGAGGTCGTTTGCTTTTTCCACACCTGTACTTTCATACTGGCGGATTTTTAAGTTCAGCCGTTTGATCTCTTCACCGATCTGGTTAATACGCTCCACCTGACCGCTGATCTGAGAATTCAGATTCACCTGATAATCATTCAATTGCTTTGAGATATTTTCTGCCCGTTCAATAAATGTAACCGAGGTCTGAATTAATGAGGCTCTTGCAACCACACTGTCGGGCTCCTTGGCAAGCTCCTGCAGGGAAACCCACAGATCCTTCATCGTATTCTGAAAGGCTTCTCCTTCCATTTCACCGAACAAGCCCTCGATCTCTCCTACTGCATTATATTGGGCCTTATAAAAGGCTTCTCTTCCTATTTCCTGACGATAGGACTGATCCAGGAAGGTATCCCGAACCTGCTTCACCATAGCAAAATCCGCGCCCAGACCCTTCATCATCGGGGAAATATAAGAATCTCCCTGTTTAATATATTTAAAGTCGGTTAATACCGCCTGCTGCCTCACATAGCCGGCCGTATCCACATTGGCTAAATTATGCGAAGTAACATTCAAAGACGCCTGACTGACATTCAAGCCAGACACACCGACATATAAGCCGCTCATTGAGCTCATGAACTACACCTCACCCATCCCTTACTGCTTCGCATCGAACATCCCTGTTCTGGAAGCCGGAGCATCATATTGACTGGCTATACTATAGCCTGCTCCTTTCGTATAAGTATTGTTCCCTGGCGACATCCTTGTGCTTTGAATAAAATTCATATTGAATTCTATCATTTCTAGGGATTGTTTTATTAATGACGTATTCCGATTATTGATTTCGACTAACCTTTGAATAGTATCTTTTAGATTATCATGTATGATGGAAAGAGCCTTCTGCTCCTTTGGTTGTTTTTCCAATAAACCGATTAAGGTCTTCAGGGTAAATTCTCCGGTTTTCCGGTTAATGACTGTCCGGATATTTTCCATAATTTGATCCCGTTTCCGTTCCAGTGTACTGATCGAACCGATTGCAGCCTGTTCTTCTGAGGTGATCTCTTGCAGGGAAGACAGGTCATTTCTCACGATGACCCGGGTCTTCTCTTCCGCAATCGGCACTAATCTCCGGTATACATTGCATTCTTCGTCCAGAACGCCTATTAATTCATCAATTAAGCTCGCCACCGCTAACCTTCTTTCCTTGGTATCTGCTGCCGGGCATCTGCAAGCGCCGCATCTCGTTCCTTCCGGCTGCGAAAAAAACGCTTGAAGAAGCCTTGCTAAATATTCTTAAAAAACTCGTCTACCAGCTTGTCAGCTACCTCTTCCATGCTTACCTGGTAAGCTCCAGCCTCCATACGCTGTTTTATCTCGTTCACTTTAGCCTCTCGAATTTCAGGGGTATGTGCAACTACCTGCTTTGCTACCTGATAATCCTTGCCTACCTGGGAAATCTCCAGTGTGTCACTGAAACCGGCACTCTTTGATTTTGCCGTTCCTTTAACATTATTCGTCTTATAAAGCTGACTTACTTTATTGAATGCATCAATCCGCACTCCTATCACCACCTATCTGCTAACCGGATTTGCTTACTCTATAACATATTTATCGGAAGTTTTGTAATTTTCATTAGAGCGTTTTTTAAATTTGTTGATATAACTTTGCTGCAAAATGCTCTCGTCTGCGACATAATACTACTTCCAAAGCAAAAGAGCATCCCCATCCTACTTTCATCGGTATTTCCCTGAAGTAAGATAAGAATGCTCTTAACCAATCTCAATTTAATTTTATCAGCTCCATATGAACCAATTTAAAACATAGCCCGAAACTACTGCTGCCAGAGTGAAGGGTACACTTATCTTCATAAAGGTCGGTGCGCTGACCTCGTAGCCATCCTTGCGAAGAATTCCAAGACCCGTTATATTAGCCGAAGCACCAATAGGGGTAATGTTTCCTCCCAGAGTTGCTCCGATTAATAACCCAAAAAACAGCAGATTGGGTTCTATTCCAAGCAGATTGGAAATCTGTGCTGTTACGGGCAGCATGGTAGCAACATAAGGTATGTTGTCGATAAAGGCCGAGAATAAAACCGAAGCCCAAACAATTAAGGTATATATCAGGAATACATTGTCCTTGCTTACACTGACAAACAGCTGGCTGATATCATTCACCAGACCCACCTCGGTGATCCCGCCGATTACTATAAATAAACCGGTCAAAAGCAATATGGTATCATAGTCAATGCTCTTAAGCGCTTCCAGCAAGGCAGCCCGGTCTCTGGTTTTAATCAGCTTGCGGACCAGGCCTATGGCAAACATACCCATACATATAATACCGTTGGTAACCTTCGGCTTCTCTTCGACAAAGGAAGCAAGAATCAGCAGAATTACAATACTGACCAGGAGTACGGAAGGCACCTTGTCCTCCACCACAGTCCGATCCATCGAACTGATCGCCTGCTTCTCCTTACGGAACAACCACACCAGTACAAAGGTTGAAATCAGCGCTCCCGCTTCTACAACCCAGAAGATACCGATCCTTCCTCTGGTAAAGAAGAAATCCAGGAAATTCAAGTTAGCGTATCCTCCGAGCAGAATAGAGGTCGTATCTCCCACCAGCGTTGCTGCTCCCTGCAGATTAGAGGAAATTGCAATGGCAATTACACTTGGTACCGGAGAAATCTTTAACTTTTTGGCAATCGTAAGCGCGACCGGGGCTACCATAAGCACCGTGGCCACATTATCCACAAAGGCTGATATAATGCCCGCAAACAGTGCCAGGGAGATGATTGCCCATTTTACATTCGGCATCCTCTCAATAATATAATCCGCCAGCAGAGAAGGCATCTTCGATTCAATGAACAATCCTACGGCTCCCATCGTACCTGCAATCATCATGATTACATTCCAATCCACCGTGGATATAATTTCCCCAACCGGTAGAATTCCCAGAACTACAAAAATCGCTGCAGAAGTTAGTGCAATGTAAGCCCTGACTTTGGGAAAGGCTAGCAGTGAGATGTAGGTTAATGCAAATATTACAATTGCTGTTGTTTTCATTTGTCCCTCCGTGTAAGTAATGGTATCTGTATATATAACGACAAACGGTACTCCGCTGTCTTATGTTAAAACAAGAGCTGCCGCACCCGATGTGCACGATAGCATGAAACATGCTAATGGTGCACTATCTTTCTACGCTGCGACAGCTCTGTGCAAACAATACTATTGTAATAAATTCATGAAGGATAGTCAACCTGCTTTTACTCTTTGCTATCCAATCTGCTGCTTCAGCAGCTTAATCGCTTTCTGAAGCTGATTATCCTTATCAAGAGGTATGATTACTTCCTTTTGCAACGCTTCATCCAATTCAATCTTCACATCCGGTGTAATACCGGTTTTATGGATATTTCGCCCCTTCGGCGTGAAATACTTGGATATTGTAAGCTTTACTGCGGTGCCATCGGATAACGGTATTACCTTCTGCACGATACCCTTTCCGAAGCTGGTGGTCCCCACAAGGGTTGCTGCCTTATAGTCCTGCAGGGTTCCCGCAAAGATCTCGGAAGCACTGGCACTGTTGCCGTTAATCAGAACTGCCATGGGAACATTCACCTTAGTATTATCCTCTGCAAATTCTTCAACACGGTTCTTATTCTTATCCTCCGTATAAACCAAAAGCTCCGGCGGCAGAACCCGGTCCAGTATCTTCACAACAGAATCCAACAAACCTCCGGGATTATTGCGCACATCCACAATCAGCCCTTTCATTCCCTTGGCTTCCAGCTCATCCACAGCCGCATCAAACTGGCTAACCGTAATCTCATCAAATTCCGATACGATGATATATCCGATTTTATCAGCCAGCATCTGGTACTCAATCGTAGGTACCTCAATCTCTTTTCTGGTTATGGAGAAATCGATCGGCTCCTTTTCACCCTCGCGCATCACGGTGACCTTAACCTTGGTACCTTCTTTGCCCTTCATCTTGCTCACTACCTCGGACAAGTCTTCTCCGGTCACCGCTTCGCCCTCTACCTTGTACAGAATATCCCCCGGCTTCATTCCTGCCTTATAAGCAGGACCGGTAGCGAAGGGCTTCACTACGGTTATGATTCCGGTTTTGGTATCCTGGCTTACCGTCGCTCCAATTCCACAGTAGATACCGGAGGAGCTTTCCATCAGAGAAGTATATTCTTTCGCAGTATAATAGGTGGAATAAGGATCCTTCAGACTGCTGATGAAGCCTTTATAAATGCCGTCCGCAAAGGATACACTCTTTACATCATCCAAATAATAGTTCTCCACAAGCAGCTGCAGAAAGGCTAATTTGTCGACAATTTCGTCGTAATCAGCAACCTTCACAGATTCCGCTCCTACCTCCTGCTCTTTCACCTCAGTAGATTCTGACCGATTAAAATCAGGCGTATGATCCGAGAAAATCAAAGCAGCCCCAAGAATAACCACAAGGAGCAGAGCACTGAATAATCCTGTAAGCATTCCAGCCAGAAAATTTTTCTTCATTGCTACCTCCATGATGCCGTTTTCAGACATCTCATATTATGCCGTTGGAAACAACGAGAGGCACGCTTTGCGAACCCCTCTTATGTTCCGGTAAAGCAGGCAATCATACCGGTTGCCTTATTTTAAGTCAACAGGCATCTACACACCGGATGCCGGCTGCTTTAATAATCCAATTGCTCCATGTACTTCATATACTTCACTACCATCAGGGCAATCTTAAAGGTAATGGCATCCTCAAACACTCTAAGGTCAAGATTTGTACTCTTTTGTAATTTATCCAGCCTATAAACCAGCGTATTACGATGAATGTACAACTGCCTGGAGGTCTCCGATACATTCAGGCTGTTTTCAAAGAACTTGTTAATCGTGGTCAAAGTCTCTTCATCAAAATCATCCGGTGATTTGCCTTCAAAGATTTCCTTGATAAACATCTTGCACACCGGCAACGGCAGCTGATAAATCAGACGACCGATTCCCAGATTGTTATAAGCTACAACATTCCTTCCGCTATAGAAAATCTTACCTACATCAAGAGCCATCTTCGCTTCCTTATAGGATCTGGATACATCCTTGATCTCATTCACAATGGTACCGAAAGCAACATGAACCTTGGTCATTGCTTCCGTATTAAGCATATCCAGTATCACCTTGGCGGTTTTAGTCAAATCATCATAGGATTCATTCTGCTTCACTTCCTTAACCAGAATGATATTCTTCTCATCCACTGCCGTAATAAAATCCTTAGTCTTGCCGGAGAATAAGCTTCTCACGGTCTCCAGGGCGTTTGCATCCTTCTCGTTCTTGGTTTCAATAATGAATACGACACGTCTGGCTTCCGTATCAATATGAAGCTTCTTTGCACGGTTATAAATATCCACGAGCAGCAGGTTATCCAGCAGAAGGTTCTTGATAAAGTTATCCTTATCGTATCTTTCTTTATATGCAACCAGCAGATTCTGTATCTGGAAGGATGCAATCTTCCCAATCATGAATACATCTTCCGAATCACCCTTTGCAAGAATAACATATTCCAATTGATGCTCGTCGAAAACCTTAAAAAATTGATATCCCTGAATTGCCTGACTGTCTGCCGGGGAAGCAACAAATGCCAACACTGCATTCTCATACTGCTCTGCATTTTCAATTGTGGTTGCCAGGACCTTGCCTTCTGTATCCATTACACAAATATCAATTCGTGTTATACCCTTTAATCCATCGATGGTACTTTGAAGAATTTGATTGGAAATCATGCTTTCACTCCTTTATATTATATTTCTACTTTTCTTTAAAATTCATGTATCCGAAAGATATTTTAACACTGATTTCGTCATAAGTAAACTAATTTTATAAAAATTATACAAATACTTTAGTATAATTCTATCAAATAATGGACCCCGTACAATAGTTTATCAACAATACTATGTGTGTAGGTCTGTCCTTTTCCTCGTTTTCACCTTACGTCAGGACATCTTCTTCATAGCATAGAACACGGCCATTACCCTATGGGATAACGGGATACGCCAAAAAAGAAGGCTGTTTCAAAACCGAATAATCAGTTTTAAGACAGCCTTCTTAAAATATTTAATGATTATCTATTAGTTTGTGATAACCTGCTCGGTTTCCTTATCGAATACATGCATCTTGGACATATCAAAGGCAATCTTTAATGTGTCGTCCGGTCTTGCTGTAGTACGAGGGTTAACACGTGCGGTAATATCTAATGTATCGTTAACGGTGAAGTACAGGAATACTTCAGCACCCAATAACTCGTATACTCTAACGGTTGCTTCGATTACGCTGTCCGGTGAGCTGTTGATGAACATCTCTTCATCATGAATATCCTCGGGACGGATACCAATTACAACAGTCTTGCCTTCATAACCGCCGTCGATAACCTTCTTCGCCTTGCTCTCAGGAAGCTTTAAGGAGCTGCTTCCGTAGGATACATATACATCGGAGCCCTTCTTCTGAACCGTTGCTTCGATGAAGTTCATCTGAGGGGAACCCATGAAGCCTGCAACGAATAAATTCTTCGGTTTATCATATAAGTTCTGAGGGGTATCTACCTGCTGAACCAAACCATCCTTCATAACAACGATTCTGGTACCGAGTGTCATAGCCTCTGTCTGATCATGTGTTACGTAGATTATTGTGGTCTGTAATCTCTGATGTAACTTGGAGATCTCAATACGCATCTGTACTCTCAGCTTAGCATCCAGGTTGGATAACGGCTCATCCATAAGGAATACCTTAGGATTACGAACGATAGCACGGCCCATGGCAACACGCTGTCTCTGACCACCGGAAAGTGCCTTCGGCTTACGATCTAACAAATGTTCAATATCAAGGATTTTAGCAGCCTCATGTACATACTTGTCGATCTGGTCCTTCGGAACTTTTCTTAATTTCAAGCCAAATGCCATATTATCATAAACTGACATATGGGGATACAAAGCGTAGTTCTGGAAAACCATCGCAATATCTCTATCCTTCGGTTCTACATCGTTTACTAACTTGTCGCCGATCCATAATTCACCTTGAGAAATCTCCTCTAATCCTGCGATCATACGAAGTGTGGTTGACTTACCACAACCAGAAGGTCCTACGAAGATGATAAACTCTCTGTCAGCGATCTCAAGATTGAAATCCTTAACAGCGATAACTCCGTTAGGATACTGCTTGGTTATGTTCTTTAATGATAAACTTGCCATTTTATATCCTCCTACATTTTCTACAATTCATGTGTTCTTGTACACTAACTATGGCTTTATGATACACTATTTCACCCCTATAAACCATATCCCAATTTAACAAAATAGGATTTTTGCTTTTGTATAATTTGTATATTCAAAAATTAAAAAGGTAGATTTAACGATAATACGCTAAACATTTCTCAAAATTACTGTCTATATTCAATAAAACCCTCTCCCACAACCTCTCTGACATCGCTTACAATCACAAAGCATTTCGGGGCGATTCAATTGGAAATTTCAATGATTCTAACGATTTCCATCTTGGAAACCACGCAAAAAAGCATCTTCTTGTCCCGGTTGGAATACATACCGGTAGCATTCACCCCGGTGACTCCCCGATCCATATGATGCATGATTGCATGAGCGATTTCCGAATAATCGTCCGAGATAATATATGCCATTTTGGCAAATTTCAGACCCTCCAGAATGCTGTCCGAAACCTTTGTTGTTATGAACACGGCAATGACCGCATACAGTGCATTGCCAAGGCCGAATACGATAGCGCCGAGAAAGATGATCATACCGTCGATAAAGATCAGCATCTGAGGCACGGATATGTGCCGGTTGCGAAAGTGCAGCAGGGTTGCCAGAAGATCGGTGCCTCCGGTGGACGCCTGCACCGAGAATACCAGTCCAATTCCCGCGCCGCTGATCACGCCGCCAAGAATGGACGCCAGCAGAAAATCGTCTAACTGAAGGTCATAGACCGGAACCACCATGAGAGCCAAAGTGAAGGTCAGCATCCCAAACAGGGAAGCAAACAGGAATTTAACACCCTTTGCCTTCATGGACAGCAGGAACAACGGCACGTTGCACAGCACATTAAACAACCAAATAGGAAAGCCGCCGTCAATGATTCCGCTCGTCCACTGTTTTACCACAATGGCAAGGCCGGACACCCCGCCCGTAACAAGTCCCATCGGTTCATATATCAGGTTAACTCCAAGTCCCATAAGGAATGCTCCTACCATGATTGCCATGTATTTTCGCAATATCAGTATATTCCTGTTTTTTATCTTTTTAGTTAACATCTTTTCACCTCGCGCCATCATATAACATGTATGGTACGCATATCCTCCCGTTTTATACATTCTTTCCCATTCCAGAGAATGCTCCCCAAAACAGGCTTCCGGTTTTTCTCCTTAATTTGCGCCGGAATAGGCCTCCAGCTCATTCAACTGCCGGATTGCATCACTTAGATTCACAACAAACCCGCTGTTGTTATCCTCACCCGCAATCCTGGTAAAGGTAACCCCGCTCAAAGCCGTCTCCGCATAGCTGTCCAGGTAATTCATCCTATCAAAGACAGACAGATTTGAAGTCAAATCGGTGTATACCTCTTCAATATAGTCCCTGATCTCCTCTTTATCATCAAGGGTGCTAAGAAACTTCAGGTATTCCCTGGTGAATACTTCTGCCTCCAGAACCTCCTCTTCCTGATCCCGCTTCGGCACTCCCTTATCCTGCGACATCAGGGATTTTGCCGTTACTCCTGATATTATATCCTTCTTTTCGAAGACTGTCTGATACAGTTCGACCGGCATCACGGTATAATAGCTTACATTTATACCCAGTAAATCCTCCGCCATGAGAGTAATGCAGTCAAATACTACTGCCTCCTCCAGATAATTAGTTATCGTTGACAGACTGATTATCTGGGGTATTGAGGGCTGATACAGAATTATTTTTTTATAAAGGGTATCCGACATTGTAAACCGGGTATTCATAGGTATCGTTATGTAGGTTAGTTGCTTCTTCTCACAATGAAATACCTCCAGCACCAGCTTGCCGATGGTATTCGTATTCCGATCATAGCAAAAAATCAAATTTTTGGATATATCATCAATACTCGCTGTGGTTATCGGAACCGAAGTAGGTTCAGGCACCTCGGCAACCACCGGTTTCTGCTTCTCTACCATCCAGAGTTTCATCGTCGTCCGATATCCGATCACTCCTGCCGTGAGTAAAATTGCTACAATAAAAAAGGATTGTAAAAATCCCCGGATAAACAAATTCTTTGCACTCTTTTTTCTATACCTGACAGCCTGCCGTTTCTTCGGCTTATGCTTCATGTGCTTCACCTCTTCACATCGATTATTTTACCATATCCGGGAGGTATTATCAACGTATCTTTCTAAGCCACTCATTGGATACAATGTAAATACCCGTAAAATAAACGCAAAAAAACTCCGTTTGACGGCCAACTCCTATACAGATTACGCGGATGAATACAGTCAAACGGATGTCAGATACGCAGGCCGGCTTCACGCGTATCTAACATCCGTTTCCTCAGTTATTAGCTATCACTCATAGATGATATGAATAAGAATTGACTCCCACAATCTGTAATCCGGAACACAGTCTGTATATTCCATAATATATAGCAAAGAGCCTTAATTTCATTCTGCAGATACCGGATTTACATTCATACTTGCGATCACACTAATCGAATTCATTCCACCAACTCCGTTATCCTATAATCACTATAAATCGTCCGGCTTCCCAGGTCATTGCCAAAGCCGATGCATCCCCTGTCATAAATACCATCTATTTCACAGTCAATGAAGCACGTTCCATTCAGCCACACCATAACCTGGCTGCCTGCAACACGAATTCTGAACTGGTATGCTCTTTCATATTGCCATGCATAGGGCAGCTCCTCCAGTATCTGATATTCGGTCTCTTTTCTATATAGCCGAAGCTTCCGGTTTTCCGCCAATCCCACCGCGATGCATCTCGTCCCTCCCTGCACCCGAAACAGCAGATTATGCCGCAATCCCTTCACCGGAATTAGTGTGGCACTAAATTCATAATTCTTCCAGTATATATTGCCGGTGTAGCTTTCTGCGGGTTTCCCGCTGCCGCTGACGGATAGTCCGCGCTCCTCGAGCCGAAGAAGCCCCCGCAAATAACTCAAATGCGCCGGCTGGATATGCCGGTAATCCCATTTTTCCAAAGGCAGTCTGTTAAGCTCCATCTCGTAATCGGCCTGGTGACGGATCTCCAGTTCATCCAGATATAGCACCTGTGTGAACTGGCTTTCTCTTTTTCCGCCTTCGGCACATACAATATAAAATCCTATTTCTTCGATAATCTGTGTATGCGCGGCAGGGATGCAAAACTCTATTTTTTCCCATTCAAGAGACAGGGGCTTTGCCTTATCTCTCATAAAAATCCGTTCTCCTGTTATTCGCTCTTTATAATACGGAATTACGGTAATGCGATTCGCTTCCCAACTGTTTCGTTTTCCCTTGATATAAGCACTTACCCGGTCACCCGGATATACCGTGGGGCTAAAATCCGGGTCATACCGGCTGTCATCAAAATCCTCCGGGCGATAATATGACTTATAATATAAATCATAGGCATCGCCGTTACACGTCCACGGTGATACAACCTTCAGTGAGCGCCTCCCATAATAAGCCTCTTCTGTGGTGTTAAATATATGAATTTGCTTCCCATCCCTGCTCCGGGTTCTCATTCCATGGACCGCAGTCGGAAATTCAAAGTGAAAGTATGCGCCCTCCTCCTTTTGAAATATGGTTTTCCATATCTCGTCCGGCTGGATTTGATAAAGGCGGCAGGTAATTCTTGCGCAATAGGCAGCCACCTGCGATACCGTCTGGATATTCAAAAATCCCAACGAACTCGATGCACAGAAAAAATCCTTCACCTGTGTCAGCCATTTCGTGTCAATCCCCTCCACCGAGTTGCGCACCCCAAGAATGGCACCCAGATTACCCACATTGCAATCGGTATCCCAGCCGCACATATTTGCGATATTGATACTGTCACTGAAGTTTCCCTTCCCATGTACCAGGGACAAAAGGATAACCGCTGCATTGGGAATAATATGGCAGCTGCCTTCATAATGCTGGTAGCCGTAGTGCTCCTTCACGTAGAGAAAACTCTTCTCCCAGTCCTCTTCGTTCCGGCGGCTTTCGCACAGCACCTGCTCTGCCATTTTAGCGTATTCACTGGTCCGGGGAATCTGGGATAAGCCTGTCTCGATAATGGTGTCCACATCCTCCGACACAAATGCCTGCGCGATACAGGCGGCAATGAATCTGGCTCCATAAATACCGTTTCTGTCATGGGTAACCGAGGCCATTTTGGCTGCTGCCTCAGCCGCTTCTCCCGGCCTCCCGGGATATACCAACCCCCAGCAATCCGCAAATATCTGTCCGCCGATCTGTTCCGCAACAGCAGTCCCATTCTGTAAAATCGAGCCGCTTTCCGGAGCCGAAATCCCTGACTGCAAATTCTCATATGCGGTATGCTCTGTTGATACCCCGTATCCTCCCCACCAGAAAAAGCCGTGTCCGTCCCCAACATAGTTCACCATATTGCAGGCCAGTTCCTGCTCTGTAATCTCACTGCCCTTTTGGTAATCCTCCAATGCCCGCAGATAGAACACCGGTCCGTTGATGTCGTCGTCCGCACAGAAGTTCTGAAATGACACCGGATACTCATCAATTCTTCCGAAGCTCTCCTTAATTCTCTCATAGGTCCAGCCTTCGATATTCGCTCCGTGGATCACTCCGACGATTTTTCCGATCCATCCCCCATACAATTTACTGTAATATCTTTGATCTAATATCATATCCATGCCTTTCTGCGTCCTTTTTCTCCTGACAGCTTCGTGAAATGTTATCCTTTCTCAGCCCTTGACCGCTCCGATGATGAT
>JAEZFH010000407.1 GCA_023437885.1 Bacillota bacterium
GACGCTTCAGACTCTGATTCAACTGTCCCATACTCACAGTGAAGCCTCTCCACTTACTCTTGTATTAATGTATAAGAATAATATTCCACTGACTTCCGCCAACGTAAATCAGTTTGAAGCTTACCAAAACGGAACCGGGCAGCTGCTGGGCGAGATCCGCCAGACTGTGAAAAGCCTTATTGAACTGCTAAGACCCGAGAATCCTTCTGCACCTGACCGGGCTATTCTGTCCGCTTCTCCGCAGGCAGAATTCTCTTTGCTACAATCACCGACAGACCTGGGTGCTTTCGCTAGCTCCGACGTAGCCGCAGGTAATCCGATGTCCCGGCTCCTTCGGATAAACCATCAATTGACAGAGCTGCTATATGGAACAGACCGTAATTCGCTGCTTCCCACCGCGGATTCCCCACCTGCACAGGTATTTTCTCAAGAAACGCCAATCCAATTGGCCAAAGAACTTCAACGTAATTTAACTGCTTCTCCCTCCCTGTCTGAAGAGCTTGGCTCATCCAGTCCGGGGAAGGCAGTGCAGACCAATTTTGCTCCCCTTCTGTCCCAGCCCTCCCTGTCTGAGCCGATGCCCTACTTATTGGAGGAATCCTATTCCACTGCTTCCTCTGCTCCAGTATCCCGGTACTTAGACCCTTCCGAGCAACTGCTCTGGCAGAACGACTGTATGCTGCTCCGGAAACTGAAGCAATGGCAGCAAAGGTCGCGGATGGAATGGTCTCTTCCGGGGAACTGCTGCTTTTCCTCCGGGAAAATCTCCCCGGTATGAGCGGTGAGCGCGCGATCGAACTCTTGACTTCACCGGAATATCAAAAGCTGATGGAAGGTGCATTCCTAGACAAATGGACTCTTACTCCGGATAAGCTGATGAAGAAATCAGCCGTAAAGGAGCTGTACCAGCAGTTGTCAGAGGATGCGGAAAAGCTTGCATCTATCACGAGACTTGGCAAAACAGCCAATGAGGAAGGAGAAGGGAAAGAACCGGTAAAACAGCTGCAGAATAATCTCCGGTTTATGAAGGACCTGAATGAAGTCTTCACCTATTTGCAGCTGCCGGTGCAGCTGACAAAGCAGACAGTTCACAGCGAGCTCTATGTATACACCAGAAAGAAAGCGCTGCAGAACAAGGAAAACCTCAGTGTCCTCCTCCATCTGGACATGCCCCATCTTGGTTCCATGAATATACGGATACAAATGGAGCATAATACGATCCATGCCGGATTCTTTCTGGAGGATACGACCGCGCAAGGGATCCTGTCAGATTATATGCCCGCGCTCACGGATGCTCTGGCCAACAAAGGCTATCATCTGCTAAGTGAGGTTTCCGAAACGTATCGAAAGATTGATTTTTCCAAGGATTTCATAGAGGAAAAGGCAGGAGAAGGTGAGATCAAGCGCTATAGCTTTGATATCAGAACCTGAATAAAGGAGGTTTATATGAGCAAAATAACCGTAGAATTTTTTCATGATGTAATATGCAGCTTTTGTTTCCCTATGTCCTATCGGATGCGGCAGCTCCAAAAAATGATGCCGGAGGTTGAGATTGTGCACCGCTCTTATGCTTTAGCCGAAAAAGAAGGCGATTTTGACCGGATGTTCGGCAGTAGAGCGGCGGCTAAGGAAGAAATTCTGGGCCATTGGGAACACGCCAACCAAAATGATGATCTACATCGGTTCAATATCTCCGGGATGCGTCAGGCAGATTTTCCGTTCCCAACCTCCATGAAAGCACTTATTGCCTGTAAAGCAGCTTTCTTTACCGGCGGTTCTTCCGGATATTGGGACGTTTTTGATGCCCTGCAAAATGCCTTATTTGTACAAAACCGCAATATTGAAGCGCAGGATGTGATTGATGACATCATCAGGGAGACAAGAATAGATTTTGAGCAATGGAAGCAACACTATGGCGATGCCAGGACAAAGGAAGCAGTGGAAAAGGATTTTCTTCTTGCAGAGCAGTACAAAATCCATAGCGTACCCTGCCTTATCATAAATGGAAAATACCAGGTCAGCGGTGCGCAGCCCCTGCCGCAAATCATCCATGCAATTAATTCCTCCGCTGAAAAGATGGAGACAAATATGTCTGACGGTGCTTCTTGCCGGTTGGATGGCAACAAAATGGAATGCGAATGATCCCCTGAGAACAAAAACAAGAATGGATTTCTTCCATTCTTGTTTTTGTTCTCTATATAAACACTAATTCTCTCAGCTTAACGTTTATTACTTGGAAAACAAGTATATGCCAACCATGACAGTAATCGTATTACTCCTACCTATTTCAGTTCATCGTCATCCATACTTTTCATGATTCTCATTTTCCAAATAGTCGACATCCCATCTACCGGAAAATCAATCCGGAAAGCAGCGCAGCTGTACCGACACCCCATCCGGATCATACACATAAAAATAGCGGGTTTGATCACCGGGGTCCTGGATTGGTGAAGGATTCAGTCCCCGATCCCTGGCAAGCTGATGCATTTCATCCAGTTTGTCCGTCTCAAAGCAAATAAACATGCCTTTACCTTCAAATGTTTGACCTTGTGGTATGAAGAGAAGCTCTATCTCCGTCTCACCCTCCCCATTTGACAAAAACACAACCTCTGCCGGTTCTGCAGTAAAACGACGGGACACCGTAAGCTCGGTTATCGTCTCATAAAACTCTAATGACTTTTCCAGATCCCTGACCCGTAAAGTCACATGCCTGATGTGCATCTATAGACACCTTCCTTTTTCATTATTAAACATATCCTACTAGGAAGTCTTCTCCAACCATTCCCGGTAGGACTCCAGTCAAGTCCAAAAATCCCCCTTGACATCTTGTCTTCCATTCCTTATTCACCGATTTTCTTTTCATAATCCTCGAATATATAGGATAAAACATCCGCCATCCCGACAAAGGTGCATCCATAAAGAATCGCATCCCCATCCTCCTGGGAACGGATAATCTCAACGACGGAATGCAGGGTATCCTCATTACTTAAGCTGATACTGGCATTGAAATAATATCCCACCGGTAAAATACTCTGGGTACGAAAACCGATTCCCGTCTTCGAGATATTTACCACTTCAATCGGCGCATTCAAATTGCTTACCTGAACATGATCCTGCTTGTACAAATTAAGTATTTCCAAAGAAAGTGTCACTGGCATTCTTTTGGCTCTTCTTCTATCTTCCATGGTCGTCCTCCCTGCATAACAATAATGATATGGTTTCTATTATAGCGTAAACCTGATCAAGATACAATTAATAAATGTAAAAATCGACAAATTACTTCCAATTAGGCCGGGCATCCAACCCCGGTGGTAGAATACCATTCATTATTAACTATTTTAAATCACTTCGCATTTTTCTATGAAATAATAATGCGGAAATGAGATAAAATACAAATGCATAAAAGAATATCATTGCAAGCGGTTTCCCCATCTGGTCATACTTGCCCTGCATCGCCAGCCGTGCAGCACTTACCCCCTGATAAAAGGGTAACACATGGCAAACCCTCTGAAATATGCCTCCAACCGCATCAACATCCATCCAGACACCCCCAAGCATGCTGGCTGCCGTAATTACAATAGAAGAGATTGCGGGTGCCGTCTTGTCATTCAGAAGCGTCCCGAAGAACAGCCCAAATGCAATGAACAAAAGTGCAGACAGAAGCAATACTAATATACATAACAGGACATTCACTATCTGAAATGGAGTGTCCATAATGAAACCGATCACCGCGGCAGCAGCAAACGAAACCGTAATCTGCAAAAAAGAAATAATCATAGAGGGCAGGGTATAGCCGCCAATAAAATCAGCTGCTCTCATCGGCGACATGTACAATCTTGTTAAAAAAGCTCCTGCCCGGTCTTTTGATACCTGCAGGCAGGTAAACAGCATTACAAAGGTCAGTCCGAACAACGCTATTCCCGGTGCCAGATTACGGATATGAAATATTGCCATCTTCGCTTCCTTCGGGATGCTCTGGTCAACAACTGTCATAATAACCAGCATGACTAACGGAAAGCCCAGACAAAAAATATAACTGAGCGGTTCCCTTACCAACTCCTTTATTGTTCTGTTACTCAATACCATAATCCGCATAATCATTATCCTCCGCTATTGCAATAAATGCCGCCTCTAAATTGTCTTTTCCCGTCTTAGCCTTTAACTCTTCGAGTGTCCCCAATGCCCTTACTGTGCCTTTTACCATAATTGCTATTTTATCAGACAGGGCTTCGGCTTCTTCCATATAATGGGTGGTCAGAATCATTGTCGTTGTTCCCTTTAATTTATCTATCCCCCTCCAGAGCTCCCTTCTTGCAAGTACATCCAGCCCCAGGGTAGGTTCGTCTAAAAAGAGCAGCTTCGGCTTCGTAACTAATGCCATGGCTATGCTGAGCCTTCTCTGCCAGCCTCCTGAAAGTGTCTTCGCTCTGCTGTTTTCAACTTCCTGCAGCGAAAACTGGTCCAGCATCTGTTTGACTCTTGCCTTTGCCTCCTTCTTTGTCATACCGTATACTCTTGCTATGAACTCAAGGTTTTCCTTCACCGTAAGATTGGGCGCTATGGCCGTTTCCTGCGGCGACAGATTGATTATTTTTTGAATTTCCTTCCGATCATTATTAATACTTTTATGAAACAGGAAAGCATCCCCCGCCGTGGGCTCGGAAAGTCCGGTAAGCATGCGAATCGCAGTTGTTTTTCCGGCACCATTCACCCCTAGCAGTGCAAATATCTCACCTTCTTCCACCGTAAGTGATATGTCATTTACGGCTACCTTATCCCCATACTCTTTTCTTAACTTTTTAACTACGATAGCATCCGCCATATTCCTCTCCCTCCGGATTCAACATTCGAATCCACGCTTATTTTTATTGGCTGAACTATAACGCTTATTCCAGCTTCATTTCATTCAGCTTTTGATTTATCTCCATTACGGATTTCTTACATAATCTATATTGGATAATCCAAGTAATAATATAAGAGGCCGTATAGCTGCATATCATACTGATACAGGCTGTTATATATTTGTCGGCACGCCAGCAGAAAATACTGACCGGCACCCAAAAAGCAGCTGTAACAATATAATATATCACACTTTGCCTGAGCAGGCTCCAGCGCTCCATTTCCAGAAGAACCGAACCTGCTCCAAAAGCAGAGCCTGTTATTCCTATCAAAATATTTTGCAACAGCAGGGCCACTGCTTTTGATTTAAACAAAGCAGCATATTCCGGCACCAATGGCAGAAAATCCGGCTCACCTACAATTACCATAATAATAAACGAAGCCACCACATTGATGGATACCGCATACATAAAGCTGTTAATTCCTCGGATCAGTGCGTTCTTAAGCATATTCCTCCACCTCAAATTCCTAATACTTTTTTTATCTTTGAAACATAACGACGGGATACATAGGTTTTTATGTCCGTATGCAGATACATGAGTATTGTTCCGGTAATGCTCGTATCAAGACGCTTTATTTTACGCAGATTGACAATTTCGGAATTGGATATTCTGATAAACCACTTTCCATCCAGTAACTCCTCCAGCTCAAATAAACGTTGATGCAAACGGTAAATCCCGTCTACGGTAGCTGCATATATCCTGTGATTCTCCGTATAAATCCGGATTATGGATTCGCAGTTTAAAAACACCATACCCTGATCTGTGTATCCGGTAAGGGTCGTACTTACCGCTTGCGATACTAATTCAAGCAGTCTGTCCGTTTCCTCGTTTTGTTCTTCATTGCATATATGAATTTCCGGTATAGAGTATTTTTTATTAATAATTAATTTTATTTTCATCCGTGCACCGCCTGCCAATAATATAGTATAGCCTGAAAGGAATGTAAACCGGCTCTTGATAACCGGTCGTTTCCGGAAACTAAGTGGTAATTACAAGGTTATTATTAGTATAGCAAAAACTCCCACAAAGCAACAGCCTGTGATCTGCTGCTTCGTGGGAGCCTTTGTTTTCTATAGCTTCGTTTGTTATATTTTTTTAACTCTCTTATCGCCTACTCGAAATCTTCCCAGTCTAATCGGCTTTGCCAGGGTTTATAATGCGTCCAGTATTTCCTTCACCAATTGGTTTACCATTCCCGGGTCCGCCTTGCCCTTCATCTCCTTCATGGTCTGCCCTACCAAATAACCCATGGCTTTGGTCTTACCGCTCTGGTAATCAGCTACGGACTGCGGACTTTCAGCAATGATCTTCTCGATCGCGGTCCGCAGTAATCCGTCATCAGACACCATCCCAAGCCCATGACGGCGGACATAATCCCGGGGCTCTGCATTTTCCTTGAAGATCTTCTCAAAGACATCCTTCGCCACAGTCCGGTTAATTTCATTGTCCTCCACCATCTGTATCAGAGCCGCCAACTGGGAAGGGGAGAAGGTGATTGCCTCCGGCTCCATCTCCTGCTCCTTCAATAAGCGCATGGTCTCCACCATCAGCCAGTTGGAAACCTCCTTGGGCCTTTTACAGAGAGCTACCGTCTCCTCAAACAGGTCTGCGAGATGTTTGGAGCCGGTAATAATGGAAGCATCATAAGCAGGGATATCAAATTCCTTCTCATAGCGGAGCATCTTCTCATCCCTTAGCTCCGGCTGGCGCCTGTGTATACTCTCCAGCCATTCATCGCTGATTTCAATCGGAGGAAGATCCGGCTCGGGAAAGTACCGGTAATCCTGGGCATCCTCCTTGGAACGCATGGCAAAGCTGGTATCCTTGTTGTCATCCCAGCGCCGAGTTTCCTGAATTACCTTTTTACCCTCCTCCAGAAGTTCAATCTGGCGTTTTCTCTCTCCTTCGATGGCTCTGGCAATGGCCTTGAAGGAGTTCATATTCTTCATCTCCGTCCTGGTTCCGTACTCCGGTGCGCCGACCTCCCGGACTGACAGGTTGATGTCCGCCCGCAGAGAGCCTTCCTGCATCTTGCAATCGGATACTCCGAGGTATTGGAGGATTAATCTTAATTTGTCCAGATAAGCCACGACCTCCTGGGCGGAGCGCATATCCGGCTCACTTACAATCTCAATCAACGGGACGCCGCAGCGGTTATAATCCACCAAGGTGCAGTCCTCCCAGGGATCGTGCACCAGCTTTCCCGCATCCTCCTCCATATGGATCTCATGGATACGGATCTGCTTTTTGCCGGCTTCCGTCTCAATCTCCACCTGGCCGTTCCTGCAGATTGGCAGGTATAATTGGGATATCTGATATGCCTTGGGGAGATCGGGATAAAAATAGTTCTTACGGTCAAATTTACAGCGCTGGGAAATGGTGCAATTCAGGGCGAGACCGGCGGCCATGGCAAATTCCACCACCTTCTTATTCAGTACCGGAAGCGTCCCGGGCATGCCGGTACAAACAGGACAGCAATGGGTGTTCACCTCTCCTCCGAATTGTGTGGTACAGCCACAGAAGATCTTGGATTTGGTGGCAAGCTCAACATGAACCTCCAGGCCGATAACAGTTTCATATGCTTTCATGTCCTATGCCTCCTTTCCTTTTATTTCTGCCGTGCCGTCCACAGCAGAGCACTCTTCTTGCCGGCAGGAGGACATTTTTCCCCGATCAGAAAAATGCTCTTTCTGTGTACATGAAGCTGGTCGCTGCGTCAGCGGGCTCTCATATGTCCTCGCCTGCTCGAAGCTATAGGCCGCCCGGAGGATGTCTTTCTCTCCGAAATGCCTTCCGATAAGCTGCAGGCCGATGGGCAATCCTCGGGAATCCCTTCCGCAGGGCAGGCTGACCGCCGGTAATCCGGCAAGGTTAACCGATACGGTATAGATATCAGAGAGATACATCTTGAGCGGATCGGAGAGGCTCTCTCCCAGACGGGGCGCTGTTCCGGGAGCCGTGGGTCCTAACAGAACATCGTATTTCTCAAAGGCTTTCATAAAGCCCTGGTTAATGACTGCCCGTACCTTTAACGCTTTATTATAAAATGCATCGTAATAGCCGGAGCTCAGCACAAAGGCGCCGATCATCATTCTGCGCTTCACTTCATTGCCAAAGCCCTCTGTTCTCGTATTCTTGTATACCTCCTGAAGATTGTCAAACTCCGGCGCACGGTAGCCGTATTTTACACCGTCGAATCTGGACAAATTGGAGCTTGCTTCCGCACAGGCAATTACATAATAGGAAGGTACCGCAAATTCCACACTGTAGAGCTCAAACTCTTCCACAACCGCGCCCTTGCTTTTATATACCTCTGCCGCGTTTAATATGGCGGCCTTCACATCCTCTTCAATACCTGCTCCCAGATAATCCTTCGGGATGCCGATCCTCATGCCCTTCACATCATCTTCCAGCGCCCTGGTATAGTCATAGCGCTTCTCCGGCGCCGATGTAGAATCTTTGGCATCATGGCCGGAGATCACCTCCAGCGCAGCAGCACAATCGGACACATTTCTTCCGAAGGTACCGATCTGATCCAGAGAGGAAGCATATGCAATCAGTCCGTACCGGGATACCGTACCATAAGTGGGTTTTATTCCGGTTACACCACAGTAGCCTGCGGGCTGTCTGATGGAACCGCCGGTATCGGAACCAAGAGCATAGAAAATCTCTTCGGCTGCAACCGCAGCAGCAGAACCCCCGCTGGAGCCGCCAGGAACACGCCCGGTATCCCACGGGTTTTTTGTTTCCTTAAAAAATGAGGTCTCCGTGGTGCTGCCCATAGCGAATTCATCCATATTGGTCTTACCGATCATAATCGCACCGGCTGCCTTTAGCTTTTCGATTACAGTTGCATCATAGGTGGGCTCAAAATTATAGAGTATCCTGGAGGCACAGGTGGTTTTCACCCCTTTGGTGCAGATATTGTCCTTTACCGCCATCGGAACACCCGCAAGAGGAGAATCCGTAAGCTCTCCAGCGTTTATTCTTTGCTGTACCCGTGCTGCCTGGGCATATGCCTCTTCCTCTTGAACCGTAATGTAGCACTGGTACTCCGGCTCCCGTTGTTTTATTATATCAAGCTGCGCCTTTACTGCTTCCGCTGCGGTAATTTTCTTTTCCTTAATCATCCGTCCAAGCTCCAGCGCAGATAATGCTGTTAATTCTTTCATATTCTACCTCCATACTGCCACAGGGGCAGAGATTAAGCGGATACTCGGAATCCGCTTCGCTACTTCCTCGTACGATAATCTCTTTTCATTATCGTATCACCTTTACAGCAGCTTTGCTGCTGTAAGCTTATAGTATGGCTATTCTACTGTCTTAGGTACGGCAAAGCTGCCCCCGATCTGCCTGGGAGCATTTTTCAGCAGCTCCTCCCGGTCATCCTGGTTTACCACCTCATCCTCCCGAAATACATTCTTTACAGGAAGAACATGGGACATCGGCTCCACTCCCTCCGTATCCAGTCCGTTCATGGTTTCTATATATTCCAGGATACGGTCCAGATCCTGTGCAACCTTTTCCATAACATGATTCATGTTTTCTTCCTCTGTAACCTTCAGCTTGGCAAGTGCTGCAACATACTTAACGGTTTCCTCTGTTATTGTCATAGATACTCTACCTCTCTGTTCTGACTTTCTGTTTTGATGTTTTGATTATATTTAATTTTTATCTTTAAGTATAATACCTTCCATATTCTAAGGCTCCAGTCGGGATACATCCCTGGGAAACAGAGTCGTCTCTCTCACAT
>JAEZFH010000409.1 GCA_023437885.1 Bacillota bacterium
CTGTTATCCAGCTCCAGAATAAAATTTCTTTTTAACATCAAAAAATATTCCAGTTCCTTCATTACCTGATAGAGTGTTGCCCGGTCCTCAAATTCTTCCCGGGTCTGAGGCAGCCGGTCGTTTCGAAAATACTCCTTTTGCTGTTCCAGTATGGCCAGCAGTCCGGTTACATTATTCTTCTCATGAAAGGATGCCGCAATATGCCCCAGGAACTCAGCAACCTTCTCCGCCTGGACCGGAAGGGTAGTCATCTGTTTAATGGCGGATGCAATATCCTTTAATACCTCGATCTGGAGCTTCCGCATTTCCAGATAGGACACAAAATACCTGGTATCACTGAGAAGGCGGTTTCCGGCTTCTTCATAAGCTGTTTCCAGCAGCTGCCGTGCCATTTGCTCAAGCCGTGCAAAGTCAGGTCCATTCTCCTGTTTCTTAAGAAGCCCTTCGATGCCTCTGACCGCTTTCTTCATTTCCTCCTCCAACCCAAGCTGTTCCCTGTGAATCCTATCCCTATTCCTGGGCATAATCAGGTTAAGAAGAATGCCTGTTCCCATGCCGATTGCAAGGATGCAGATTTCATTCAGGATCAAAGGCAGGTTCATATGTCCTTCAATGAGAAAATGCGTCATCAGCACTGCATTCATGGATATGCCGTCCTTCCATCCCAGCAAAAAGCAGAAAGCTGCAAATAATGCTACAAAGGCGCCGAAGGCAAAGGGGGTATAGCCGATGCTCTGAAAGACCAGATAGGATAACAATGCTGCAAGTACAAAGGCTTCGATTCTCTTTATTGCAACCGCTAAGGTTTCCTTCTTCGTATTCTGTATCGTAAGTAAGGTTATGATACCGGCTGACGGACTGTAGAGCAGTCCAAAGGCATTGGCAATCAGAATAGCAATTGCTGAGCCCACACCCGTCTTTAAGAGAAACAAGCCATTTACTGTTTTCAATTTTTCATATAGTTTCATTCCGTCACCTCACTAGCTAATAAAGAGCCCCGATATCAACTGTTACATCAATTAGGCCCTGCTTTCCTATATTATCATCTCTGACATTTTACTGCAATTATTTAAATCACATTCTCATTCCTGCATTATATTCCTATTTTCCGCCAGCCTCATCCTGCTTACGGTTGAATGAGGAAGCTTACGCAACGGGCGGTCCCGGGCAAGCTTGCAGAATATTTTCATAATAATAATGTTGGAGCTTAAATATGACATTGAACTGTCAGGTTATATCTGCTACAATCGAAGTAATACATTTATATCATTCTGTTCAGTAGACCCGTGTGAAAATATATTTTTATACGGCAAATTCGGGCAAAGCCCCAATTTACGGACAGCGGCAGCATGGAGGGCCAAGATGCAAATCAGCCGGTTATTTGAAATCGTTTATATTCTGATCAATAAAAAAAATGTGACCGCCAGAGAGCTTAGTGAACATTTCGAGGTATCCCAGCGCACCATTTACCGGGATATTGATACCCTGTGCCAGGCAGGCATTCCCATCTATACCTCTAAGGGAAAGGGCGGGGGAATCTCCTTATTGGAGCATTTTGTGCTTAATAAATCCGTCCTGTCCGAGCAGGAGCAAAGAGAAATACTGTCCGCCCTAAGCGGCTTTCAGGCAGCAACCAACACGGATACCCAACAGGTACTCCATAAACTGGATGCATTGTTCGGCAGCAAAGGTGCCGATTGGATCGAGGTGGACTTTTCCAACTGGAACAGTACCGAAGAGGATAAAAGTAAGTTCAACCAGATTAAGGAGGCCATTCTGAGCCGCAATGTCCTCTCCTTCCGTTATTTTAATTCCTACGGCAGTGAATCCAACCGGACTCTTGAGCCGTATAAATTAATCTTTCGCGGACAAGCCTGGTATCTGTACGGCTTTTGTCGGGACAAAAAGGATATGCGATTTTTTAAGATAACCCGCATCCGGGATTTAAAGGTAGCGCAGGAGGTCTTCCCTCCGCCTTCCATCCCGGAGAAGATATCCGAGGGCCCAGTTACTGCTGTCTCCAATCCAAAGCTTCCTGTGCTTCTTAAAATTGATGCCCGGATGGGCTTCCGGGTTTATGACGAATTCCCTCTGGAACAGATACAGCGCGACACGGACGGCAGTTTTCTGGTACATGCCAATTTCTATGCCGCAGGTTGGTTACCAGGCTATCTCATGTCTTATGAAGATAGTTTGGAGGTACTGGAGCCTTTAGAGCTTAGGGAAGAGTTAAGGCAGAAATATAAAAATATTTTTATTAAATATGACATTTAGATGTCATATTATACATGTTATTCTGAACCTGTAGTTTCGAAAAATGAGGCGGCATATTATTCAGGTACTGCAAGGTAACATGATTTTTGAGGTATTGTGAAGCCGCATATATAATTGAAAGGATGGGAACCGGATGAATAAGATTGATTTCAGAAAACAATACAAACAATTCTACGCCCCTAAAAAAGAGCCTTCGCTAATCGAGATTCCCGCAATGCAATTTATTATGGTGGACGGCCAAGGCAATCCAAATGATGAGGATGGAGAATATACAAAGGCAATCGAACTGCTTTACGCCCTCACCTATACAATCAAAATGAACTGTATCGATTATTCCGAGCCTTCTGCCTACGAATATAATGTTCTGCCCTTAGAAGGTTTATGGTGGCTTGAAGATATCCATGATATGAATTTTACTCATAAGGACCGTTATTGCTGGACCTCCATGATTCGGCAGCCCGATATTGTAACCCAGGAGCATTTTGCAAGAGCAAAACAATTAGTTGCCCGGAAGAAACCGCAGCTGGATCTGTCCAAGGCCAGACTGGAGACTTATACCGAAGGCTTATGCATCCAATGTATGCATACCGGTCCATTTGATGATGAGCATATAACCCTGGAGCGCATGGACGAGTATTGCAAGACAATGTCCAAGGACATTGCCATAGGCAGTTTGACTTTGGAAGGCAAGATAAAGAGACATCATGAGATCTACCTTGGTGATTTCAGGAAAACCAAACCGGAACGAATGAAGACCATTCTGCGCCATCCGATCCTGTAATCCGACTTTCTATTGATATTAACCCAGACATAGCATTATCTCAGGAGGAAGTTCCATGGAAATAATCCGCGTTGATAGAACCAATATAGACGCCGAACATGTTTGCTGTGCCAGCAGTGACCAAAAAGGCGATAACTGTCTTAGCCGGCGGAAAGCCTGGATGAAAAGCCAGTTTGATGCCGGTTTAACCTTTCAGAAGCTCAATGTGAACGGCAAGGTCTTCATCGAATACCTGCCGGCAGAGCATGCCTGGTGCCCGGTGGAAGCCCCGGGCTATCTCTTCATCAAATGCTACTGGGTTTCCGGACAATATCAGGGAAAGGGCTATGCCTCTGCTTTGCTTGAAGAATGTATCCGGGATGCTAAGGCACAGGACAAAGCAGGCTTAGTGATATTGTCCTCACCAAAAAAGCTGCCATTTTTATCTGATCCGAAATACTTAAAGCGCAAGGGCTTTCAGGTATGTGACAGAGCAGAGCCCCACTTTGAACTGCTGTATCTTCCGCTAAAGGAGGAGGCACCTGTCCCAGGCTTCCTTCCCTGCAGCAAGGAGGGAGTCATACAAGAAAAAGGGTATGTTCTTTATTACTCCGACCAATGCCCCTATGCAGAGAAATATTCTCTGCTGGCTGCGGAAGCCGCCAGAACACATGGGGAAGAGATCCGGCTATATAAATACACCAATGCAGATCAAGCCAGAAAGGCACCTTCTCCTTTTACCACCTATACCCTCTTTCATAACGGAACCTTTGTTACAAACGAAATCCTATCCGTCACAAAGTTCAATAAGCTTTTGAAAGGAACCCCATGAATACTATTCCTGCAAAAACCCTGCTCACCACCCGCAAGGACCCCCACTGGTTTGCAACGGATTATAATATGAATATCTACAAGGGCTGCTGCCATGGCTGCATTTACTGTGACAGCCGCAGTGACTGCTACCGGATCAGCGACTTTGACACCGTCCGGGCCAAGGATAATGCCCTGGCAATCCTCCGGGAGGAGCTGCACCATAAAACAAGAACCGGTGTCATCGCCACCGGTTCCATGAGTGATCCCTATAATCCTTATGAGGAGAAATATAAGCTGACGCGAATGGCATTGGAGCTGATCCATACCTATCATTTCGGAGTGGCAATCGCAACAAAAAGTGCTCTCATTACCAGGGATATCGATATACTGAGCAAAATTAAGACCCATTCTCCGGTCATCTGCAAGATTACGATTACCGCCTCTGAAGATGAACTCAGCAAAAAGCTGGAGCCGGGTGTGAGTGTATCCTCAACACGGTTTCAGGCGGTTCAGCAGCTCAGCAGAGAGGGCATCTTCGCCGGTATCTTGATGATGCCCCTCCTGCCCTATCTGACAGATACGCCGGAGAATGTTCTCGCCATGATTCATCGGTCCAAAGAATGCGGCGCCCGGTTCATCTATCCCTTTTTCGGCCTCACTCTTCGCAGCGGTCAGCGGGAATATTTCTATGACAGACTTGATACGCTCTTCCCCAACGCTGGACTAAAGAGCACCTACCTCCGCTTATACGGTTCCTCTTATGAATGCCGCAGCCCCAGGGCGAAGGAGCTGGCCTCCCTATTCACCCGGGAATGCCGGAATCTCGGCATTCTATACCGGATGGAGGATATTATCAAGGCCTACCGCAGCGATTACGAGTATCAGCAGTTATCTTTCTTCTGATCCGGCCTGGCCGGGGTGAATAAAACTTATTTGTATGTTTATAACTGTGCCAAAGCCTGTTCAATATCGGCAATGATGTCTTCTACATTCTCTATTCCTATGGACATCCGGATTAAATCCGGTGTAATGCCGGCATCCTCCAGCTGGCGGTCCGTAAGCTGGCGGTGGGTAGTGCTGGCCGGATGCAGGACACCGGTTCTGTTATCCGCAACATGCACAACAATCGCAGCAAGCTTAAGACTGTCCATGAACTTGATTGCCGCTTCTCTGCCACCCTTAATCCCATAGGAGATCACTCCGCAGGAACCCTTCGGAAGATATTTGCAGGCCAGCTCATAGTATTTGTTGCTCTGTAATCCGGGATAATTCACCCAGGCAATCTGATTATTATTCTCCAGATACTGCGCAACCCTAAGGGCATTGCTGCAATGACGCTCCACTCTAAGATGCAGGGTCTCCAGGCCCAGATTTAATAAAAACGCATTGTTCGGTGACGGTGCCGCCCCAAGGTCCCGCATTAACTGCACTCTTGCCTTGGTAATAAAAGCTGCTCTGCCACAGTCCCGGGTATACACCATTCCGTGATAGGAGTCATCCGGTGTAGAAAGCCCCGGGAATTTTCCATTATCCCATTGGAAGTTGCCGCTGTCTACAATCACGCCCCCAAGTGCAACTGCATGCCCGTCCATATATTTTGATGTGGAATGCAATACAATATCCGCTCCGTATTCCATCGGTCTACAGTTAATCGGTGTGGCAAAGGTATTGTCAATAAATAATGGAATGCCGTTGCTGTGAGCAAAATCAGCCAGCTTCTGTATATCTGTAACTGCCAGAGCCGGATTTGCTATGGTCTCCGCAAATATTAGCTTTGTATTCTCTCTTACTTCCTTTTGCAGTTCTTCTAAAGAAGCGTCCGGATCAATAAAAGTAACATCAATCCCCATCCTCTTAAGGGTAACCGCAAACAGGTTGACGGTTCCTCCATAAATCGTTCCGGCAGAAATCATGTGATCTCCGCTGCTGCAAATATTGAGGACAGCAATTAAGCTGGCGGCCTGTCCGGAGGAGGTGCACATTGCCCCAATCCCGCCTTCCAGGGCTGCAATCTTTCGCTCCACACAATCAACCGTGGGATTGGATAATCTGGTATAGAAAAAGCCCTCCTCGGTTAAGTCAAACAGTTTTCCCACATGCTCGCTGGAATCGTATTTGAAGGTTGTACTCTGATAGATCGGTAATACCCTGGCTTCTCCGTTCTTCGGCTGATATCCTTCCTGGATACATTTTGTTTCAATACGGTAATTGCTCATATCATCCGCCCTTCCCAACTAAAATATGTATTTTTATTCAAATAAGGTTGTATGTAATCATATAACGCAATAAAGTAATTTGTCAAGAGCTTCCTTGGGCCGCCCGGTCCGCCCCTTCCCCCTCTCCCAGCTCCTGGTACTGCTTGGGTGTCATCCCCTTGGTATCGTGAAACACCTTAATAAAATAACTGGAATCATTGAAGCCGCAGCTATAGGCGATCTCCGTAACAGACGCTGCTCCGTCCAGAAGCTGGCGGCAGGCACATTCTATCCGGTAATAGTTCAGATATTCAATGGGGGTGCGGTCTGTAAGCTTCTTAAAAAAACGGCAAAAATATCTGGGATTCAAATCTGCTATTTCCGCCATGGTTTCCAGAGTAATAACCTCACTATAATGATTCTCGATATAGGTAATAACCCCCTTCAACCGCTCAATGTATCTCCGCCCGGCAGGCTTCTTCCCGTCATGACAGTGATATTGCTCCAATCCGTACAATAAACCCAGCAATTGATACAGCATTCCCTGAGTCATGAATTCAAAGCCTCTGCCCCGGTTATTAAGCAGGGAAAACAATTCCCGTGCAGTCCGGTCGATTTCTCTGTCAATGCCGGAGAACAGGACCGGAAGACGAATCTCATTCTTTATTAACCGCGATAACCATTTGTTGCAGATATGGTTTCCGCCAAGCAGCAGCTTGGGATCGAACACAATGCATTCATAGATACAGTGGTCCGGGATCCCCCCGTGCAGAACCCCTGCATGGATAAACAGAATGTCTCCCTGCCCTGCCAGATAGAGCTGTCCATCCAGAGTTAAGCGAAAGCTTCCCTGAATAATCCGAATTATTTCATATTCCGGATGCCAATGGCAGGTCATCTGATAACGATGCCCGGTGGGGTCCATATGATAAAACGCCAAGGGAAATTCATAGGTTCCCTGCTGTCTTCTCTCTTTATAATCCAAATACTTCATCCCATGCTCCAAAAGTGAATATTTTTATATTATAAGTAATTATAACACAGGAAAACCCGGTCCATCAAATATATAATAGATTTGAGAATACAAGAGTAAAGGAAGGAGGCTGTTATTATGGCTCAAAACAGATTAATCGGCGACTACCCCGTAATCGGTATCCGCCCGACCATCGATGGACGGAGGGGAGTCCTAAAGGTTCGAGAATCCCTGGAGCAGCAAACCATGGATATGGCACGGGCGGCAGCTAAATTATTCAGTGACAATCTGTACTACTCCAATGGGGAGCCGGTTCGGGTTGTAATTGCCGATACTACCATAGGCCGGGTAGCAGAAAGTGCTGCCTGCGCTGCAAAGTTCAAAAAAGAAGGGGTGGATATCACACTTACCGTCACCCCCTGCTGGTGCTACGGAGCAGAGACAATGGATATGGATCCCATGACCATCAAGGGGGTATGGGGCTTTAACGGGACAGAACGTCCCGGTGCCGTATATCTTGCTTCCGTTCTGGCCACCCATGCACAAAAGGGGCTCCCTGCCTTTGGCATCTACGGGCAGGACGTTCAAAATGCAACGGACTCTTCGATACCGGAGGATGTCAAGGAAAAATTGCTGCGCTTTGCCCGGGCAGGTATCGCTGCTGCAACCATGCGTGGAAAATCCTATCTTCAGATTGGTTCCATCTGCATGGGCATTGGCGGCTCTATCATTGATCCCGCCTTTATCGAGGAATATCTGGGAATGCGCGTGGAATCCGTGGATGAAGTAGAGATCATCCGAAGAATGACCGAGGGAATCTACGATGAAGACGAATATCAGAGAGCTCTTGCATGGACAAAGGCAAAATGTGCGGAGGGCTTTGATAAAAATCCGGCCGCTCTGCAAAAATCCAGGGAGCAAAAGGACAGGGACTGGGAGTTCGTTGTCAAGATGATGGTGATTATCAAGGATCTGATGAATGGAAATCCCAACCTACCTGCCGGCAATGAAGAAGAAGCGGCAGGACATAACGCCATTGCTGCCGGTTTCCAGGGGCAGCGCCAATGGACGGATTTTTATCCCAACTGCGATTTTGCCGAAGCCCTGCTTAACACTTCCTTTGATTGGGAAGGCATAAGAGAGCCTTATATTTTAGCAACAGAAAACGATGTATTGAACGGAATCGGTATGCTATTTATGAAGCTGTTGACAAACCGTGCCCAGATTTTTGCCGATGTCCGCACCTACTGGAGCCCCGAAGCTGTTAAGGCTGCCACCGGATATGATATCGAGGGAAAAGCTAGGGCTTCCCACGGCTTCATTCACTTAATCAATTCCGGAGCTGCCTGCCTGGATGCCTGCGGCGAAGCCATGGACGAAAACGGTCAGGGTATCATGAAGAAATGGTGGGAGGTTACGGAGAAGGATCAGGAAGCGATTCTTCGTGCAACTACCTGGAATCCGGCAGACAACGGATATTTCCGGGGCGGCGGCTTCTCTTCCCGCTTTGTAACAACGGCAGAGATGCCGGTAACCATGATACGGCTTAACCTGGTAAAGGGACTCGGCCCCTGTCTGCAAATCGCAGAAGGCTGGACCATCTCCCTGCCAGGCGAGGTTACCGATATCCTGTGGAAACGCACAGACTATACCTGGCCCTGCACCTGGTTTGCTCCCAGAACTACCGGGGAAGGTGCCTTTAAAACCGCTTATGAGGTGATGAATAACTGGGGTGCCAACCATGGAGCCATCTCTTACGGCCATGTCGGAGCAGACCTGATTACGCTTTGCTCTATGCTGCGTATTCCGGTAAGTATGCATAATGTCCCTGAGGAAAAGATCTTCCGTCCTGCCTCCTGGAATGCGTTCGGAATGGACCGCGAGGGTCAGGATTACAGAGCCTGCCAGACATACGGGCCGTTATATCGATAATCAGGATTTACAAGGAGGTGTTCCAAATTTTAAATCATATTCCCAAAATTCTATCCCCCGATCTGCTGAAGGTTCTATGCGAAATGGGCCATGGTGATACCCTAGTCCTTGCCGACGGGAATTTTCCTGCTGAAAGCATCGGCAAGAACTCCATCGTGATACGTGCAGACGGTCATAATATACCCGAGCTTCTGGATGCCATCCTTTCCCTGTTTCCCCTGGATTCCTATGTGAAGGAGCCCGTAGCTCTGATGAAGGTGGCTCCCGGAGACAGCGTAAATACCCCAATCTGGGAGGAATACGCCCGGCTGGTCCAAAAATATGACCCTCAGGGCATGCATGCCATCCGGCAGGTGGAGCGGCTTGCTTTCTATGAAGAAGCCAAAAAAGCATATGCCATTGTTGCTACCGGAGAAGCTGCCCTTTATGCTAATATTATATTAAAAAAGGGTGTTGTTCTGTAAGGAATAGCCATAAAAGTCCCCAAGCACTGCAAAAGTGACTTGGGGATTTTTGTATGCCTGCTAATTAGTTATTATCTGTAACCTCAATCTTACGGATCTCCCTGGTTCTGATTTCCTTACAGATATCGTCTGCAAAAACTGCCAGCGGCTTCTGGCCTTCATCTCCGAGGAAGCGGCTTCGAACGGATACCACACCCTCCTCCTCTTCCTTCTGACCAACTACCAGCATGTAAGGAATACGTTCCAGCCTGGCCTCTCTGATCTTATATCCGATCTTCTCGGCCCTCTCATCAACCGTGGCTAATACATTATTCTTCTGCAGCTCTTCCTTTACCTTCTTAGCGTATTCATGGTATTTCTCAGAGATAGGCAGTACTCTTACCTGCTCCGGACACAGCCAGGTCGGGAAAAGTCCCGCATACTTCTCAATAAGCCATGCAAGTGTTCTTTCATAGCAGCCCATGCTGGTTCTGTGAATGATGTAAGGACGGACCTTTTCGCCATTCTGATCCACATAATACATATCAAACTGCTCCGCGATCATCGCATCCCACTGAATGGTGATCATGGTATCTTCCTTACCGTATACATTTTTCGCCTGAATATCTACTTTCGGACCATAGAAGGCAGCTTCTCCGTCTGCTTCGGTGAAGGGGATCTCGAGCTCGGTCAATACCTTGCGGATTCTGCCCTGAGTCTCTTCCCACACCTCTTCAGTTCCGATGTATTTTTCCTTATTGTTCGGGTCCCATTTGGAAAGACGGTAGGTAACATCATTCTCCACACCCAGGGTTGTCAGGCAATACCTGGCAAGGTCCAGACAGCCCTTGAACTCCTCATCCATCTGATCGGGACGTACAATTAAGTGGCCCTCGGAGATGGTGAACTGCCGAACACGGGTCAGCCCGTGCATTTCTCCGGAATCCTCATTGCGGAATAAGGTGGAAGTCTCACCGTAACGCAGGGGGAGATCACGATAGGATTTCTGGCTGGCTTTATATACGTAATACTGGAACGGACAGGTCATCGGACGAAGGGCAAATACTTCCTTATCCACCTTCTCATCACCAAGAACGAACATTCCCTCCTTGTAATGATCCCAGTGTCCGGAGATTTTATATAAATCGCTCTTTGCCATCAGAGGTGTCTTGGTTCTGACATAGCCGCGGCGCTCCTCCTCATCCTCAATCCAACGCTGTAAGGTCTGAATTATCTTGGTTCCCTTCGGCATCAGCAAGGGAAGTCCCTGGCCGATTACATCCACCGTGGTAAATAATTCCATCTCGCGTCCAAGCTTGTTATGATCACGCTTCTTAATATCCTCCAGATGAGCCAGGTATTCCTCCAGCTCAGCATTCTTAGTATAAGCTGTACCGTATACTCTGGTCAGCATCTTATTCTTCTCAGAACCTCTCCAGTACGCGCCGGAAGAAGAGATCAGCTTAAAGGCTTTCAAACTTTTGGTATTCATCAGATGAGGTCCTGCACACAGATCAACAAAATCTCCCTGCTGATAGAAGGAAATTTCAGCGTCCTCCGGCAAGTCCTGAATCAATTCCACTTTATAAGGCTCCTTGCGCTCCTCCATAAATGCAATCGCTTCGGCACGGGGAAGGGTAAAACGAACCAGATCCGCACCCTCCTTAATTATCTTCTTCATCTCCGCCTCTAATGCATCCAGAGCGGCACGATCAAACGGTGCCGTATCAAAATCATAATAAAAGCCGGTTTCAATAGAGGGTCCAATTGCCAGCTTCGCCTCCGGATATAATCTCTTCACTGCCTGAGCCAATACATGGGATGCGGTATGGCGGTAAGCTGCTTTCCCCGCATCATCATTGAAGGTCATAATGCTTAAGGCACAGTCCTGATCCACAACCGTGCTCAGATCCACAACCTTTCCGTCCAACTCACCGGCACACGCCATTCTTGTCAGTCCCTCGCTAATATCAGCTGCAATTTCATATACGGTCATCGCTCTGTCATACTCTTTATAAGAGCCATCCTTTAATGTTATCTTCATTCTTATTCTCCTTTCAATCAAATTAAAAAAGCTCCTCTCTTCCGACCTGCCTGTTCAGCATATCGAAAGGGACGAGCGTATCATATACGTCGCGGTTCCACCCTTATTGGTGTATAGCAC
>JAEZFH010000483.1 GCA_023437885.1 Bacillota bacterium
CCATCATCAAAGCTGTTCTGTCCCCGTCGGTGATTGCGACAATATCCGGATTTCTGTTATTTGCAGCCAGGATTATGTTGCCGGATATCGTAAAGGATACCCTGACCTATCTGGGTGATATGAATACTCCTATGGCGATGCTGGTAGCGGGAGTAACCATTGCCCAAACAGATATTAAGAAACTGTTAGGCAAGTTCCGGATATACTACATAAGCTTTTTGAAGCTCTTGGTCATTCCTGTAGCCATGCTTTTTCTGTTCCGGCTCCTTGAGCTTCCCAGAGTGGTATTGCTCACATCCATACTGGCAGCAGCCTGTCCCTCGGCTGCGACCATCAACCTGTTTGCGCTGCGTTATGATAAAAACTATTTGTATGCGTCGGAAATATTTGCGGTTACTACGATCCTTTCCATGGGAAGCATTCCCCTGGTAATGTATATTGCCAATATATTACCATAGGGGCATCCACGCAGTTCATATCATAAAATATATTATAAATGTTATGGATTGGAGCTTGTACTGTATGGTATAATGTCGACAGACATTATACCAGTGCCGAGCGGAGCGAGTGCACATTCCGGCACGGAGTGCCGATGCTATGGACGCTTGCGGGACATAGCATAATATCGGCATCATTATACCAATGCATGTGGATTTAAACATATGAAGTGAGTTCATAAAATTAAAGGGTTGCTCGTATGGTATACTGGTAGTAGAATAATTAAGAATGTAAATATAAAGGAGCTATAAAGATGAGCGATTATGTAATCGTGAGTGATGCGACCCTGGATCTTCCGGTAAGTGTCATTGATGAGTATGGAATAAGAATCATTCCCATGGGCGTGAATGTGGATGAGAAGGAATATTTTCATTATCCGGATGAACGGGAATTAGCCATTGAAGAGTTTTACCAAAAGTTAAAAAACGGAGCAGTTTCCCGGACTACACAGATAACGCCTGCATTATTTATGGATTATTTTGAAGATATACTGAAGCAGGGGCTGGATATCCTGTACATTGCCTTTTCCTCAGGATTAAGCGGAACCTATCATACCTCACAGGTTGTAATCCGTGATTTATCGGAGGAATATCCTGATAGAAAAATATACGGAATTGATTCTCTGTGTGCATCCATCGGGGAAGGGCTCCTGGTCCTGAATGCCGCAATCCAGAAAAGGAATGGAATGAAGCTGGATCAGCTGCGTGAGTGGGTGGAGGCCAACAAGAGGCGTTCCCGCCACTGGTTCACGGTAAAAGATTTGTTCTATCTCAAGCGGGGTGGAAGGATAAGCTCCATAGAAGCTGTGGTAGGGACCGCTTTGAAGATACGGCCGATACTAAGTACGGATACTGCCGGCAAGCTTGCGGTTGTATCAAAGATCCGCGGCAGCCGGGCAGAGCTGGAGTTTATGCTGGCCAGGCTGGAAGAGGAGTGCACGGATTTATCCACCCAAACAATCATCATCGGTCATGGAGATGATCTGGCTCAGGCGCAGGAATTGGAAAAACTGATACGGAGCAGGAAGCTGGTTCAGGATATCATTATATCCAAGATAGGACCAGTGATTGGTACCCATACCGGACCAGGTATGCTGGCGCTGGTATTCATGGGGGATACCGCAACGGATTAAACCGTGTAAAGAGTAATTCAATTGTCTTTAAAATGTTTGTAAACCGACAGAAATCCGATTGCTTTCATATGCCAAATTAAGTATAATTATAGTAAGGTCGTATCGTATTCCAATATGATACGACCTTCTTAAATTCTATGGTACTGAAATACTTAGTACATATTAGTCTATGGTACTGAAACACTTAGTACATATTAGTCTATGGTGCTACAACACGGTAGAATACATGATTTTTTGATGCATTTAAACTTTGGAGGATGATTACTTGAAAAATGATAAAATAATAAAACCTGGCACCGAGCAGTGCCAGATTAAGCCATATAAGAAGAATTCTGACTATTCCTACACCCTGGGTGCATTTCCGACCTTTGAACTGATCAAAACAAGACCGGAGCAGGTGCTTAAGGTATTGATGGATACCAGCTTTACGGATCAGGATAATTTGATTAAATTATGCGAGGAGCATCACATCCCTGTGGAATTCAACAACAAATTGATCTCAAAAATCAGCGATAAGGAAAACTGCTATGTTGCTGGCGTATTTCATAAATATAACTGTAAACTGAGTGCAGACCGGCCCCATATTGTGCTGGTGAATCCCAGCAATATGGGTAATCTGGGAACCATTCTGCGGACTGCGGTGGGGTTTGGCATCTACGATATTGCAATTATATTGCCGGGAGCGGATATTTATCATCCGAAGACCGTGCGGTCATCCATGGGCGCGCTGTTTCGTCTGAGCTTTTGCCATTATGAGAATTTTGAGGAATACCGCAGGGAATTTGCAGAGCATGCGATTTTTACCTTTATGCTGAATGGAGAGAAAACTTTAAATGTGAAGGATTGTCCCAGGACAAAGCTGTTTTCCCTGGTTTTTGGTAACGAAGCCACCGGCTTGGATGCTTCCTATCTTGAGGTTGGAACCAGTATCTTTATTCCCCAGTCGCCCGATGTGGATTCTCTGAATCTTACTATTGCTGTGGGAATTGGAGCATATATTTTTACAAATCAAACATAAATAATGGGGATGCCTATGCATATGGGCAGAAGGAGGAAGTATGAGACTAAACTATAAGAGGACATTCTTTGTGGGACTTGCATTTTTGTCAATCTGCGCCTTTTGGCAATTGTACGATAATATCATTCCCCTGATGTTAAAGAATACGTTTGGACTCGGAGAAACGGTTACCGGAGTATTGATGGCCCTGGATAATGTTCTGGCATTGTTTTTGCTGCCGTTATTCGGTTCTCTGTCAGATAAGGTTACGACTCCCTTGGGTAAGAGGACACCATTCATTATCGGGGGTACGCTGGTGGCTGTGACAGCGATGACCTTCATTCCGATTGCGAACAAAGCAGCCAGTATGGTCCTGTTCCTGGTTTTCCTCGGAATTGTATTGGTTGCCATGGGTTCCTACCGGTCCCCGGCGGTTGCCCTGATGCCGGACCTTACACCAAAGCCTTTAAGAAGCAAGGCCAATGCCGTTATTAACCTGATGGGAGCCGTTGGCGGAGTCTATACGCTGATGATGATTAAGCTGCTGGTGGAGAAAGGGACGAACTACCAGGAAGTCTTTCTTTCCGTCTCCTCCCTTATGGTGATTGCGGTGATCCTTCTTGTAATCACGGTGAGGGAAAAGAAACTTGCTGCATCCGTTGATCTTGAAGCGGGAGCCGTACATCACCGTGAGGAGGAGCAAAAGTCTTTTTCCGGTGCTGCAGAGAGTGACAGGATGCCGAAGGAGGTTAGGAAAAGCTTTATCCTGCTGCTGGCCTCCATCTTCTTGTGGTTTACCGCCTATAATGCGGTCACAACGGCCTACTCCAGGTATGTGGAGCAGATATGGCATCTGGAGGAAGGCGGATTTGCGGACTCATTGCTGGTTGCGACAATTGCTGCGATTCTCAGCTATATACCCATTGGTATCATTGCCAGTATTGTAGGGCGGAAAAAGACCATATTGGCCGGTATTATTCTTATGACGGCCTCCTATGTCTGCGGAGCCTTATTTACGGAGTATTCCTTCTGGATCAATGTGATATTTGCCTTTACCGGAATCGGCTGGGCAGCAATTAATGTGAATTCTTATCCGATGGTGGTAGAGATGTGCAAGGGCTCCGACATCGGCAAGTATACGGGGCTTTATTATACCTTTTCCATGTCGGCACAGATATTGACTCCGATTATCTCGGGAGCACTGCTGGAATATGTATCCTACCGTACCCTGTTTCCCTATGCGGTGGTATTTTCTGTTGCATCCCTGTGCACAATGCTCTTTGTAATGCACGGTGATTCCAGGCCGATGAGAAGAAAGGATATGGTGGAGAATTTCGATATTCCGGACTAATTACAGCCGGTTACATAAACCAATGAAGTTAATTGACAGATACGGAGGCAATTGCAATTATGTTACTAAAGGTATTATTAACAATCATTATTACTATACTGGTTTTATATTTGCTGGCTGTCATGCCGAAGCTTCGGCCAGGTAAAGATATCAAATTCATGGATGGACGGCTTTATGCACACCGCGGCTTACATAACAATAAATCCGAAGCGCCGGAGAACTCCATGAGGGCATTCGCTTTAGCGGCAGAGAAGGGGTATGGAATTGAACTGGATGTTCAGCTGACGAAGGATCAAATTCCGGTTATAATACACGATTATAACCTGAAGCGTGCCTGCCGCAGGGATATTCAAGTGTCTTCCCTAAACTATGAGGAGCTGAAGCAGTACAGCCTGTTTAAATCCAAGGAGAGGATTCCAACTCTGCAGGAAGTGCTGGAGCTGGTGAATGGCAGGGTGCCGTTGATTATTGAACTGAAGATTCCGTGGAAGGCAGATCGGCTGTGTACGGCGGTATCCGGGCTGCTTAAGGAATATAAGGGTTTTTATGTTATAGAA
>JAEZFH010000498.1 GCA_023437885.1 Bacillota bacterium
TGCCGGGATATCCGCTATGGAACACAGGAATACCGGGGGGCGGACGGATATGAGGATGATTATGTGGATTTTCTGGACTGGGATGAGAAGGAATGGGACTGAAACGGTAACACGGGAATGGTTGGTAGGAAGCATTGAAAAGGAGGAACGTATATGGATTATCTGAATATGGTCAGCACAGGAATTAATGAAGCTGTTCTTGACCAGGGATATTACTTCCATTCTCTGCTGCAGGCGGCAGCAGAACAGAAACTGTTCACCGAGCAGCAGATGCAGACACTGCAATATGGTTTAATAGGTCTTATGGCGAAAGAAGTGGAGCGTTATACCAATGGTGAGAGCAGCTCCGTTCCGGTGGAAAAAGCACAGGAGCTGCTGCAGTCGATCACATATCAGATCGGAGTTTATCTGAAGACAATTCCCGACCTGCAGCAAAAACTGGAGTTATTGAAGACGGAGAAACCGGAAATAATGTTCTACCGGGGGATGGAGCTGGTCACCCGCTATCGGGAGGAGGCGCTGCAGCTTTTAACCAGGCTGCAGGAGAATGACCGTAGACTAGCCAGCATTGCTTACCAGGATACGGTGTATCATGGGATACCGGAATTCTTCCATGATTATAATATAGAATACGGGGCGCATGAGATACCCGGAACGATAGATTATCCGCTGATGAATACTGTACCGGATTATCTAGGGGTAGAGTTTGTATATGAGTACTTAAAGCACCTTACTATAGAGGATCGCATCCTCAACCGCTTTTCAAGCCGGACCCTTCAGCTGCTGGTTGACAGATATGACCGTGAGGCAGAGCATTTATTAATTAATCTGTGTGAACTGGCAATAATCAATGCAATTGGCTGTGAACTGCTGGGAAAGGAACTTTCGGAACTCCTTCTCTCCAAGGCAGAGGTTGGGGAGATTATGGAGAGATTATCCGATCAGGGGATTGCTTCAAAGGGAAACAAAAATACAACGGGAAATAGAGAAGAGATACAAAGCTTACTTCAGAGAACGATGGGGAAGATCGGAGAAGTTCTGCTGCTGGAAGAGGAGCAGGTTAACTACCTTCAGCATGTGGTACCAGAATTGACATCACGCCTTAAGTATCATTTGGATACGGCTTCACTGGAGAGCTTCTTTATACGGACCGACAGGGAAAGAGAACCGGAGGAGGAGCTGTTCACAGGAGAGCCCATGGAGGATGAGAAACTGAGACAGTTGATTGAAGAAATCGGAGAATTGGAAGGATTGGAAAATAAGATTCTTTTGATACAGGAGCGGGTACGCAGCATTGCCGATTTGATTGAGCTTTTGGAAGAATGCTTCTTCCCGGAGGAATACCCCGGCGTGTATCAGCTCCTTGGATATCATGAAGTCACTCTGTTGAAGAAGAGCCTACTGGCTGAGGCCGGAAGTATCAGCATTGAGGATTATGAACCCCGTCGGGAATGGCAGAGACAGCTGCTTCTGTTTTCGGAGGATGCATTGTAACTTATATTACAGGAGTAAGGAGATAAGAATTATACGGAGAGAATTTGTGGCTATACTTTAAATAGAAAGACTTAAATTAAGAGCCATATCATTCGGAGGTAGGATAATGACGGGCAAAACGGTAATTCTTCTGATGGGAAGCTATTTGCTGGGATGTATTAATACGGGATATTATTATTCCCTTCTGGTTTACCGGAAGGATATCAGAGAAGTCGGTACAGGGGTGACCGGGGCGATGAATGTCAGCAGGCTTGCGGGGAAGAAGGGGTTTATTCTCACCTTTCTCGGAGATGCCCTGAAGGGATTGCTGGTTCCCCTGCTCTGCCGCAGCATTCAGGCGGAGGAGTGGGTGCTTCTGCTCTGTATGCTGATGGTTCTGATCGGTCATATCCTGCCGGTACAGCTGCATTTTCGCGGAGGAAAAGGGCTTTCCACACTATTCGGGGTATTGCTGGGCTTTCATCCGGTTTTTGTCCTTTACCTTTTCCTTACCTGCGCTGTAATATTCCCTTTTGTGAGAAGATATACCATAAGCAGTCTGTATGCCCTGCTGATCTTTCCGCTGGAGCTGTTTTTACTGGATTATTCTTACCCAGTGATTGGCTTCTCGGCTGCATGCTCGGGGTTAATTCTGCTTGCCTGCAGAAGCAATATAAAAGAATATTTAAAGGATAAGGCATATAACAAGAAATAATGAAACGAAGGAGAAGGAGGAGCTTATGGCAATAGGGTATGCCTGTCAGGCAATCGGTGTACCGGGTGCGGCTTTATCGGGGTGCAGCCTGAAGAATGCATCAGAAGAGAACCTAAGAAATCGGATCCGGCAGAATTTGTCCGCACTGGAAGCGATGCTGGATTATAATTACAGCAATCATATCCATTTATTCCGGATCAGTTCCGATATCATACCCTTTGGCTCCCATCCGGTGAATACCTTGAACTGGTGGGAGGACTACCGGGATATCCTGGAGACTTTGGGAGAGAAGATCAGAAGCTATGGTATCCGGGTTTCGATGCATCCCGGACAGTATACGGTCCTGAATTCGAAAAATCCGGAGGTAGTGGAGCGGTCAGTCCTGGAGCTGATTTACCATGCGAGATTATTGGATGCACTTGGGGCGGACCAAACCAATAAGCTTATTTTGCACATCGGAGGAAGCTATGGCAATAAACCGGAGGCGGCCCGAAGCTTTGTACGGGAATATAACCGGCTGCCGCAGGAGGTGAAGCAGAGGCTGGTAATTGAAAATGATGAACACTGCTTCCATATCGGTGATGTTTTAAAGATATCCGATGCCTGCAAAGCACCGGTGGTGTTCGATAATCTGCATCACCGGCTTCACAGGCCCGGTGAGGAGTGCTCCGAGCAGGAGTGGATAAAACGCTGCCAGGCCACCTGGAGCGGGAAGGACGGTAAGCAGAAGCTCCATTATTCCCAGCAGAAGGAGAAGGCGGCTCCGGGAAGTCATTCGGATTTTATTGTGCTGGCTGCCTTCCGGGATTTCTGCAGAATGTTGGGAGACCTGGAACCGGATATCATGCTTGAGGTAAAGGATAAGAACTTGTCTGCCGTAAAATGCATCAATACGGTACTTTTGCAGCGATCAGGCAAGGAGCTGGAGGCGGAATGGGAAAGATATGAATTATTCATACTAAGCAAAAGCAAGGAGTTCTATCAGAAGCTTCCCGGGCTGCTGGAGATTGGAAGTGCAAAGAATGCAGATGAATTTTATGAAGGGATTGAGCAGGCATTCCTGCTGCCGGAGGATAGGGTTTCCCAATGCCATGCAGCCCGCAGTATCTGGAGGTACCTTTGCAAAAATTGCAGCGTGCCGGAGAGCAGGAGATATGAACGGCTTCTTGAGGCTTATGCTCAGGGGAATTGTACTCTGCAGCCGTTGAAAAATCATCTTCTTAGATGTGCCCTGAAGCAGGGAGAAGATCGGCTCATCCATTCTCTTTATTTTTATCTTTGAAGCAGGTTTTAACCCCGGGAGGTCAGCTACAGAAGCGGAGGCTTTAAAATTTGTCCGGAAGAAGCAAGATTCTCATATAGGGATTGCATCTGAGGAAGGTTTTTGGTAGTATAGGCGTAACGAAAATTGATAATATTACAGCATCACGAAAGGAAGTTCATATGAATACCTGTATATTTGATTTAGACGGAACCCTGCTGCCCATGCCGGATCAGGAGCTTTTTTTGGATACTTATTTCAAAGCCCTGGCTGCCAAATTTGCTCCCCATGGCTATGATCCCGGGAAACTGATGAAAGCTGTGTGGACCGGAACAAAGGCAATGCTGAATAATGACGGGACAATGACCAATGAACAACGCTTTTGGAGCACCTTCGAAGCAATTCTGGGAGAAGAGGGAAAACAGCTGGAGCCGCTTTTTGATGAGTTTTACCGGAAGGAATTTCATATGGCAAGGAGTACAACCTTGACTCATCCTAATGCCAGGGAGTGCATACGCATTCTGAAGGAAAAAGGGTATACACTTGCCCTTGCGACTAATCCTCTGTTTCCGAGAGTTGCTACTTATGCAAGACTTGACTGGGCCGGTCTTGATCCTGCAGATTTTGATCTGGTTACAACCTACGAAAACAGCAATTACTGCAAGCCGAAACTGGAATATTATGCGCAGGTTTTGGAGAATCTGGGAAAGACGGCGCAAGAATGTATTATGATCGGTAATGATGTTAAGGAAGATATGTGTGCAGCAGGATTGGGGATGGATACCTTTTTACTGAAGGATTGCCTGATTTGTCCTGAGGATCAGGATATTAGCGCTTACAAGCAGGGGAATTTCGATGAGCTGCTTGCCTTGGTATCGG
>JAEZFH010000505.1 GCA_023437885.1 Bacillota bacterium
GTATGGAGATTGTTTCCTTTTCCTTTACGATGGGCAATCCGGTTAAGTACAGATTCCCCTCCATTTCTCTTCCGTCACTGTCTACGTTGGTTTCCTCTGCGGTCTCCGGCTTTGTGCTGTCCGCCGGAGCATTGGCTTCCTTGGCTCCGCAGCCCGAGGCGAAAATAGCTACCGCCATCAGAACTGCAACCGCCTTACATAATTTCTTCTTTCTCATAAACATCCTCCTTCTTAGTTACCCTTTTAGTGAACCTATCATAACACCTTTTACAAAGTGCTTTTGAATAAATGGATATAAAACAAGTACAGGGATACTGGAAACAATAATCAGGGAATACTTCATAAGCTCAGCAATCTGCTGCTGCCTCTGTACCTCTGCAATATCACCCGCGACCTCTGCGGCCTTGGGTATCTTCATTAACAGTGTCCGTAAGATGAGCTGCAACGGGAACTTCTCCATATCTTTTATGTAAATCATAGAATTAAAATAAGCATTCCAATGGGCTACCCCGTAATACAGTACCATAATTGCTATAATTGCCCCTGAGATCGGTAAAGCAATATAGAAGAAAAACATTCCGTTGGAGCATCCGTCGATCTTGGCGGCCTCCACAAGCCCCTGGTCAATGGTATTGGCAAAAAAGGTCCGGCAGATGATCAGGTTATAGATACTGATTGCACCGGGCAGAATCAATGACCACATACTGTTATACAAATTAAGATTTCTTACCACAAGATAAGTCGGGATCATGCCTCCGGAGATATACATGGGTATAATGAAAAATATCATAATAAAGCGTTTTCCCTTTAAATTGGGCCTGGAGAGAGCAAAGGCCGCCGGTATCGTCACACACAGATTAACAGAGGTTCCCACAAAGGTATACAAAAGGGAATTCAAAAACCCCCGGATTACTTGGGATTCCTTCAGCACCGCCTTATAACCGTCCAGAGTAAATCCCTTGGGATAGAACATAACGGTGCCATTGCTCACCTGAGCCGGATTGCTGATGGATGCGATCAATACAAAATAAAGCGGATAAGCAACCACAATCAGGACCATCGTCAATACAACGTAAGTAAAAATATCAAAGAATTTATCATTATTAAAAAATAAATTTCGGTTTTTTCGGGTCTTTTCCATAATAATCTCCATTCTGCCGCCACCCCCGAATTTGAGCGGCGTACAAATTTGCCTTTAAAAATAATAATTTCTCAAACCAACTGATATACTGCCGTATTTTGGCAGCATCACCTACCACAAGCTATGATCGGATAATTTCTTGGATATAAAATTCACTGCAGTTAGCAATCCCAGATTAATCACCGAGTTAAACAACCCGATGGCTGTTGAAAAGCTGGTATCGTTATTGACCAGACCCATCTTATATACATAGGTTGCTATCGTTTCGGAAGACGCGATATTCTGGTCATTCTGCAGCAGAAAAACCTTCTCAAAGCCCACGGACATCAGGGAGCCAAAGCTTAAGATCAGCAGGATCACTATGGTGGGAACAATCCCCGGCAGGTCGACATGCAGAATTCGTTTCCATTTGGAGGCACCGTCCACCGTCGCCGCCTCATGCAGCTCCGGTGAGATGCCGCTTAGGGCGGCAAAATATATAATGGAGTTCCACCCCATGGACTGCCAGATGCCCGACCATACATAGATGGACTGAAAATACTCCGGTCCGGCCATAAAATTGATTTTCTCCCCTCCCAAAGCCTCAAGGATCAAATTAAACACTCCGACTCTGGGGGACAGGAATAACATCACCATCCCGCACAGCACCACCACAGAAATAAAGTTAGGCGCATAGGTAATTGTCTGTATCAGCTTGCGATAGCGTGTTCCCTTCATTGAGTTCAGCAAAAGAGCAAATATAATCGGGATCGGAAAACCTGCAATTAATTGGTACAGGCTCAGGGTCAGGGTATTCTTCATTACCACCGGAAAATAAGTAGATGATATAAACCGATGAAAATGCTTTAAGCCTACCCAGGTACTGTGTGTGAACCCAAGCTTCGGTTTATAATCCCGGAATGCAATCTGAATGCCGTAAATCGGCCAATAGCTGAATATGATAAGTATAATAACCGCCGGAAGTAAAAACAGATATAAATCATAATTGCTTTTCATATAAGCTCTAAATCTGCTTCTTCTTTCATTTCTGATTTCTTTTTTATTATTGTTCTTATCCATTCTTCACCTCCTTCTGGTTTGTAAGTATCGTATGTATCATATGTATTGCTGCCGCTTTCACCTGAAACGATACCATGAGCAGAGGGACGATGTAAATATGCCGTTTCTGCATAAGCCGATACGCATCCTTTCAGATGCCATTTTTACATGTTTTTCTATTTTTATACATTTTAATACACATGATATGCGGTTTGTCACCTAACCTATGCCAAATCTCTTCCTGCATTTTTTCCTACCGGCTGTCTGCTTGTTCCGGTATATAAACCGGCTTTGCACACAAGCCATACCTGCTGCCCTGGCAAGCTAAATATGCGATATCTATTCTCGATATGTCATTATCGTCGGCATTCTTTACATGGTTTATAAAATTTGCTACAATAATAGTCCGATATAACGGTTTTTTCAGCTATTTTGATGAAATTAAAACGTAAAGGGGACTGGGATCAATGAAATTAATAAAGTATAAAAGTGTACTGAAAACTTATGCTTTGTTCTTCTTTCTTGTATTAATCATTCCTATGATCATTATCAGCATATTTTTTGTAGGGAATTCAAACCGAATGCTCAGAGAAAAATCCTTAACCGATAAGAAAATGCAGATGAATTTATTCACAGACAATATAAACAGGCAAATTAATAATATTGTAACCTGCGCCAACCGGATGGCAATCAGTACAAACATCTACAAATACCGGATGTCCCTGCCTGAGGTTTATGGCCCATATATTATTAATGACCTGAGAACCAATGTTTTCTCCAGTGAAATAACAAGTGACATCTATGTCTTCTCGACAGAGCTTACCTATGCCTATTCTTCCAGCTCTACCTATTCTATGGACCGGTTTATCGCAAAAATGACAAACAGCACCATGAGCTTCGAGGATTATACCGCTTTCCTGGATACCATTAACTCTGATAAAACCGTTGTGGTGTACCAAAAGGATGTTATTTTGCTTTATTTTCATTTTCCGGTATCCGACACCTCCTCCAATACCTTTATTGTATTTGAAATCAACAAAGCTTTATTAAAGGAATATATCCGCTCCTTCTCCCTGACCAGGGATTTGTTATTTTACATTAACAACTATGATACGGAGAATTTTTCACCCAACCACGAAATTTACCATAATTCCATCTCTCCCGAGCTCTTCAAGGAGCTTTCACAGACTCTGAAGGCCTACGACAGCGACGGCATGCAGGAGGATATGCTGACCACCGACACCGAGCACGGCAAATACACCGTGCTGGCAGACTATGAGCCGATTACCGGTTGGAATTATTACTATATCATTCCCGAGGATGATATCGTCAGTGCCTTTTCACAGATCCAGAACCGCACCTATCTGGTGATCATACTCGTGCTGGTCTGCGGCAATATTCTGGTGCTGCTCTTTACCTATATGACCTATCAGCCCATCAAGAATCTGAAGAATACCCTGGAGCTTCTCGCCGCCAAGGATGAGAAGAATGTACCTCCGGTTAAGAATGAATTGAAAGCGATAGAACAGATAGCCAGAAATCTTCACAGCTCTGTCCGGGAGCTTTCCAGCCTGGAGGGTATGAGTAAAATAGCTTTAAAGCAGTTTGTAATCCAAAAGCTGATTAAGGGTACGGTAATCGATTACGGTACGGTAAAAGTCAATCTTGCCCGTCTGGGACTCTTCGTAGAGAATGATTTCTATTTCGTTGCCACCCTGTACCTGGCAGGGGAGAACCTGGATTATGACCGATACACAGAATATCTGGAGCATTATTCCGATGAGGATGACAAAGTAATCTATGCGGTACATGGCTTGGAGAAGGGGCAGATCATATTAATTATCACCGTCTCTGATGATGATATCAACAATTACCGGACGTTTATAGAGCTTCTTCATCAGGACTTTACAGGACATTTCCATCTCCGGGCTACGGTTGGGGTGGGACTGGTTTATCCTGACCTGACGCAGCTTTCCGTATCCTACATGCAATCCGCTATGGCATACGAGTACCGCTTAATCAAGGATTATAACCAGGTGCTGATTTTCTCCGCCAGGAGTTCTTCCTTCCATATGGACAATAAGTACCTGAACATGCTGAACTTCTTTGAAAAGGCGATCAGCGCTTATCACAGGGAGGAGGTTAAGCTGACCCTTTCCTTAATCGTAGAGTTTGTCAGCGGGGAATGTCTGTCCCTCTACAGCACCAGGTATATCTGCCAGAATTTAATACAGATTGCCGCATCCGCTTTTTATTTGTTCCCACTTCCGGTAACCTCGGATTTTCATATGGCTGATAATATCGATAAGGTCAACGCCATAGAGACGATGGAGGAATTCAAGCTCTTTATTGATGAATTGTATCAGGAGGTGAATGCCTGCATTGAGAAATACCTGATGTTAAGCTCGGCTACCTGTGCAAAAAAATCAACGGACGGGAGACAGGACTTGGCCAAGGTCATCGCTGATTACCTGGATGGGAATATCGCCGATAACCAGCTTTCCATTATGGGTGTCGCGGAGCAGTTCGGGCTTTCCACCTCATATGTCAGCCGCATCTTCAAGGAAAAATACAGTATAACCATTTTGGAATACATCAATAGAAACAGAATCTCTCTTGCGCAGCAGCTGCTGACCACTACGGAAAAGACCCTTGAAACAATTGTTATTGAGGTGGGTTATTTTGATACTTCCAGCTTTATCCGCAAATTTAAGAAGGTGGTAGGCACTACGCCCGGTGAATACCGGAAGCAGGAATGGTTAAATCATGATTTAATTTATTCCAGAGATACCATAGCCGGTTCGATGGAGAACTCTCTGGGACTCTCCTCCAAATAACCTCCCCCCGTTGTTTCTCCTTGCAGAGGCAGCTTTTCCTGTCTGCTCTGCAAACCCTCTTATTTTTGCTGCACGCCATTAAAGCATATTATCTTCTGCATACTTTTGGCAGCTTGCCGGCTGCTGCATTCTTCCACAGGGCCTCCGGCCTCTTAGCAGAGAACTGCTCATAATAATCTAATCATGATTTAACTTTTATTTATGAAGAAGTCTTTCTCTAAAAAAGTTGGACCTTTCACCTGGAGACGACAAAAAGGGTATCCTGCTTCACCGGCTTGATACCCCTTGATCCCATAACCTATTTTATCAGGTCTCAGGAAAAATTTTTGTTATGTTATACTGGCAGTTTATTACCAGCCACATCTGAGCAAAGTAACTCATGATATTCCAGATCCCGACTCCCCGAATATTATATTCCGGCACAAATTTGACCAGGGAATCAATACTTCTTGCATCACTGAACCATACAATATGCCGAACCTGTATCCCTGAGACGGATGACATGTACTCGAAATACGGAGCCTGGGAGTTTTCTTCAAACTTTATGGTGGACTCTGTCTGTACCGCCAATGCAATCGCCGCATCGTTTGATAAGGAATTGGCTCTTGAAACTCCCAGCACATAAGGACTTTGCCAGTCATACCCAATCACTGAAATGCCGGAATATATCTTCCCGGCAGGTATCATGGTAACGGCACTCTGAAGCAGAAGGTTAGTCAAATATGCCGAGGTTATTGCTGCAGGCGGTCCAGCCAGGGACCCCCAGCCGTAGGAAAGAATTTGTATATAATCCGCCTGACTCCCTAATACTGTATAATCGATCTGCTCGAAGGATATTTCATTGGCACTTACAATAATTCTGGGCGTAATGGTAAGAAACAGCAGGTACCCTTCCGCCTTTAAGCGTGAGGATAATTTTGTTATGAAATTTTCATAGGCCGGAACGTTCTGCTGATTTAAGTTGGCCAGGGATAAATTCAGTCCGTAGTAATCCTTTTCCCTTATAATACTCAGAATGGTATCGATATGCCTATCCTGATTAGCTGCATTATATATTATGCTGTTCACAACCTCAACATTCCCGGTCCCCTGATAAGTCAGGGTCGATAAGGACATAAGGGGCGCGACGCCGTATTCTCTTGCTGTCTTGATGATATCCGCATCATCACTTCCTTCAATTTCTCCGACCCCAACTGTCCGGTAATTAAATATCGTCAAGTAGGTTAAATACGGCAAAGTCTTCCTAAGTACGCTCCTGTTTATGAACGGATAGGTATACGCATTGATTGAGACATTTCCCTGGGTATGATACCGAATATAAATGACTTCCCCCTGGTAGATAACATCTCTGTCGGAAAGAAACGGATTATTCCTGAGCAGCTGCATTCTCGTAACGTCAAAGGCTCTTGCTATGCTCTCCAGACTGTCCCCCTCCTGAGCAATATAAACCTGGTCGGGATAGGCGATTACAATGGCCTGCCCAACCACCAGATTCTCGGAATTGATCAGCCCGTTATCCTCTACCAGCCTCGTCACATCTACATTATAATCCGACGCAATCGTATATATTGTTTCGCCTGGTTGTACCACATGTATTATCATGCTTCCCTCAAATTATCTTTTTTGTTAAATTATATGTTCCCCTTGCCTCTGCTCATTCCCATATAAAATAAAGTTTGTTACAACGATATACAAATGACATAAATCAGCAAAAAGGATGTGCTTCTATCTGAGTCAGTATAAGCAGAGGTTATGTCAGCTATAAAGAGCATTAAGTTTACCAGTATCAATTATCGTGTTATAATAAAGTGTATTAATAAACATCCACCAGCGTTTGTTATGGGTTCAAAGGAGAATAAAACATATGGAAAGATTAATAGGTACTGTTTCAAGAGGCGTACGCGCTCCCATTATCCGACAGGGAGACGATATTGCAGAGATTGTTATTTCAAGTGTACTCGAGGCAGCAAACAGCGAAAATTTTGAATTGCGTGACCAGGATGTTATCGCTGCCACGGAAGCCATTGTCGCCCGTGCTCAAGGTAATTATGCTACCGTTGACCAAATCGCCGCTGATATTAAGAATAAATTCGGCAATGAAACCATCGGTATTATATTCCCTATTTTGAGCCGTAACCGTTTTTCCATTTGTCTAAAGGGAATTGCAAAGGGCGCTAAGAAAATCGTACTTATGTTAAGCTATCCTTCCGATGAAGTAGGTAATCATCTGATCGATCTTGATGCCCTGGATGAAAAGGGGATTAATCCCTGGACTGATATTTTGACAGAGGCAAGGTACCGTGAGCTTTTCGGCTATCGTAAGCACACCTTCACTGGAGTTGATTATATTGAATACTACAAAGAGCTTATCCAAAACGAAGGCTGTGAAGTAGAAGTTATTCTTGCGAATGACTGCCGTACCATCTTAAATTATACGAAGCAAGTCCTTAGCTGCGATATTCATACCCGCTTTAGAACAAAACGCTTGTTAAAGGCTGCCGGTGCAACGCTTGTATATGGACTTGATGATATCTTAACTGCACCGGTGAACGGCAGTGGATATAATGAAAACTATGGCTTACTTGGCAGCAATAAGGCTACCGAAGAAACCGTTAAGCTATTCCCTCGTAATTGCGAACCAATTATTAATCGTATTCAAAAGGGTATCTTCGAACGGACCGGGAAACAGGTTGAAGTAATGATTTATGGCGACGGCGCTTTCAAAGATCCGGTAGGCAAAATTTGGGAATTGGCAGATCCGGTGGTTTCTCCTGCATATACGGAAGGTCTGGAGGGCCAGCCCAATGAAGTTAAATTAAAATATCTTGCCGATAATGATTTTGCTGATTTAAGCGGAGCAGAGTTAAAGGCAGCTATTTCGAATTATATCCAGAAGAAAGAGAGCAATTTAGTCGGCAGCATGGTATCTCAGGGAACCACTCCCCGCAGATTAACCGACCTGATCGGCTCCCTCTGTGATCTTACTTCCGGCAGCGGCGATAAAGGCACTCCTATCGTATTGGTACAAGGCTACTTCGATAATTACACCAAATAAATAGTACGTCTATATAATCCACAGGAAGCTGCTCCCAACTTCGCAGATACTAAGGTATCGATTGCGAGCAGGGAAGCAGCTTCCTCAGTTAATTACCGGCAGTCATGCGGTTATCTTCTATCTTATTTTTCAAATTCCAGCATAGTCTCCTGACACCATTGAATCGATGCCTGCGATGCCAAAATCCCTCTCCTTAAGGCTGCTTTTAGAAAGCGTACCCTGCTCACAGAAATCTCAGGAATCCCATCCTCCAGCTCCTTATCCATTTGCTTGTACTTATTCAGCTCATCCTCCTGCCGCTTCCTATAATTCGTCAGCATTTCTATGACCTTTTCTTCCGGAAGCTGGCTGGAAAACAGAAACTTCAGCATAAATTCAGAACGAACCGGCTGCGTCAGTGTTTCTTCCTGAAGCCAGTCCAGGAGCTCATATTTTCCTGCATCCGTTATCTCATATTTTATCTTTCTTGATATTTCTTCCTCCGATTTTTGCCGAATACACCCTTCCTTCTCCAGCACCTTTAATGTGGGATATATGTGCCCGAAATTTTCATTCCAGAATCCGGAGATGATCGTGTCACAGTATTTTTTGATATCATAACCTGTACTCGGTGAGATATTTAAAATCCCTAATATTGCATACCTGGATTTGTTTTTCATTATTTCCTCTTCTTCCTTTCAAAAAAGCTTATCCTCTATACAGAAAAATGAACTGCCTGATCCGGCCTTCCTTCCGGCCATTCCTATCTCTTCTAAGGTTTCAGCAACAAAAGACATACGATCGGATTCTCTCAACCGCATTGATATTCTTTGGCAATTTCCCCTGATTTGTTTATTTGAAAGCAATTCCTCCACTCCGTCTCTTAAGGCCTGAGGGGGTATTTCAGAAAATTTGCCAACCATGCCCAGCTCTAAATTCTGTACTCTATTTGCGACCATATACTGATCGTTGACCATGGGCAATGCATATAAGGGAACACCGTAATAAAGCGCCTCACTGACGCTGTTAAACCCGGCATGAGTGATAAAAACATCCGTTTCCTTTAATACCGCTAATTGGGGCAGATAAGCTCCAACCAAAAAATTAGATGGAATTGTCCCCAATTGATCAATCGTGCATTTTTTCCCAATCGACATAACAACATAATAATTCGATTCTTTAAACGTATCAATACACATTTTATAAAATTCTATAAAGTCAGTATTAATACTGCCAAGTGATATGTAAATAACCGGCCGGTCATTTTTATTATTAAATCCTTCCAGCTCCCCTTCCATATCCTTACGGATGGCTGCTCCCGTGAAAAGATATTTTGAACAGTCCAATTCGGCAACTCCGTTAAACTCCTGAATCGTATAAACCACATTCCATTCCGCTTTACTAATGAAAACATCCGCCAACCCCGGGACGGGAATTGCATAATTACTGCATATCCGTTCCAATACCTCATAACAATGATCCAGTTGCGGATGGCTTCCCGGCTCCAGCATTGATACCGGTACCGGAGCTTTGTCCATCGCAAAACTGGAATGTGAACTAACCACCGGTATTGGCAGAATTTGTTGTAAAAAAAGCGGTCCTCCAAACAGAGAATCACAAACTACCATATCATACTGACCATTCTGAATCCGCTTCAAAACCCTTGGGAGCATCTCTTCTGCGTAAAGAAGAATATACTCCATCAGCATATAGAAGGGATGTCTGTCGGTAGGCCGATAGGACGCCAAGAATACCTCCAGTTCAGAAAAACCATCCAGAAATGACGCACCTGCCGTCATAACCTTTTCCTGAAACTGGTGAGAACAAAAATAATCCACCCGGTTTCCGCGATCTGCCAGTTCCTTCACCAGCGGAAGTGTCGGATTAATATGACCATGCAAATTTGCATTAATAAATAAGAAATTAGCTATAACACTCACCTCCAAAATATATCACTCTGATATATTTATACTATATCAGAGTGATATATGTCAAGCTATGTTTTTATCTATCATTAATCTGTAATAATTCGTTCTCTGTTCAATTTGGGTTTTGCCAGCAACATATCTAATCTTCTGCTCTTTCCATACTTTACTTCAATTGCTTCGTTTCCTTCTTCTAAACAAGCAGCATATCAGGGTTTTAGAATGACCTTGATGCAGTGATCTTCCTTTTTATCAAAAATCTCATAAGCATGCTCTCCTTTGTCCAGGGACAGACGGTGTGTAATAATATCGGTAGCGTCAAACCTGCCTTCCTTAATCAGATTAAGTATCCGGTCCACATAGGTATGTGCCGGGCACTGTCCCATTTTCAAGGTAATATTTCGTGAGAAGAAGTCCCCTAGCGGGAACATATTATACCGGGCGCCGTATACGCCTACCATAGAAACAGTCCCTCCTTTCCGGACAGCCTGCGTTGCCATCTCTATGGCGGATTTGGAACCACCCTGCAGTTTTAGCACCGTTTCGATCATTTCAAAGGTGGTCATCTTTCCGTCCATCCCCACACAATCGATGACTACATCCGCGCCACCATGGGCGATCTCCTTGATGTACTCTCCTGTATTATCATGCTGCTCAAAATTTATGACTTCTACCCCGTTATATTTTTTTGCATGCTCCAGCCGGTAATCGATACAATCCACAGCAATAATCCGCTTGGCTCCATGAAATGCCGCCCATTTCATAGTCAAAAGTCCTACCGGTCCGCAGCCTAATACAACAACTGTATCACCCTTTATCACCCCTCCATTTTCCACTCCCCAGTAGGAGGTGGGCAGAATATCGGTGAGAAACAATACCTGCTCATCCGTGAGTTCTTCCGGCACCAGAGTCGGCCCTACATTAGCATAAGGGACTCTCAGGTACTCCGCCTGTCCCCCGTCATAGCCTCCATAGGTTTTACTGCTGCCGAAGATAGCTCCTGCTTCTCCGTTTGCATTGGAATTATCGCATTGACTCCACAAATCGTGCTGGCAGTACCAGCAATGACCGCAGGAAATCGGAAAAGGAATAATGACCCGGTCCCCTTTTTTTACCTTACGAACCTCCTTCCCTGCTTCCTCCACAATGCCCATGGTTTCATGTCCCAACACAAAGCCCTTGGGCATGTTGGGCATCATGCCGCTTATTAGGTGTAAATCCGAGCCGCAGATGGCGGTTGAGGTTACTTTAACGATGATGTCATCCTCATTTATGATTTTCGGATCACCGATATTTCTTACTTTAATTTTTTTCATTCCTTCATATACAATCGCTTTCACCCTGTTACCTCCGCATCATTCAATAAAGCATCATTCAATAAAGCGCCCTTCAGTAAAGCATCCTTCAATAAAAATTAGCTTTTCCAGCCAAAGCATAAATATACTTCCCGAATAGGCATTTCCTCCTTGGTGTAGCCCTGCGGCCTGCCAAATATTACAGTTACAATTCATGACATAAAATCATATATTGATATTGCTATTAATTTGCTTCCGTTGTTATTAAAACCGCGATATATATTTTATCTCTGATCTATGCTTCCTGGAACGGTTCAACCGAAACTGCTGCCTGGCAGGTTCTTGCCGGTCCATCCCCATGCCATCTGTCCGTCATAATAAAAGGAAAACCCCGGACCGGATTTGAGACTAAAATCAGCGTCCAATCTGACGGTCCCTATTATCAGGTAAATGCATTAGATGCTTGCGGTCTTGTGATCGGCAGCTCTGACATAGCTTTTATGAATTGTAAATAAATAGAGCTATAAAAAAATAAAATCAGAATTTAACAAACCATGCTCACATCGAAAAATCTATATTCGATGAAAGCATGGTTTATATTTATCTTAATATGGCAAACCACTCCTGCTAGTGTGTAATACTTTTAGCTATGGTCCCTGTCAAATCTTCAATTTCATGAATGGTTCTCGGTATTGCCGCAGATAAGTTTTCACACCCGTCCTCTGTTACCAGACAATTATCCTCTATCCGAAAACCAATTTCCCAATCCTCATGATAAATACCAATATCCACACAGAATACCATACCGGGTGCTATCTGTTCCACCGTGCCTATCGCGTCGTGGACATCATATCCCACGTGGTGCGCTCCTCCGTGCCACATATACTTTCCGACTTCCTCATAATTGCTTAATATACCTGCCTCTTTCATCATTTCATAATTATATTGTCTGGCAGTCGGATCCACATCCGCCATCTTCATTCCCGGCTTTATAATGGAAAACATATAATTTGATGTCTTCCATGCGCATTCATATAAGAGTTTCTGTCTTTCTGTAAACTTCCCGTTGCAAGGAAATGCTCTGGACACATCAGTCATTATCCCATCGTAACAGGCACCGACATCATTTAAAATCATATCTCCGTCCAGGGCCTGACCAGTGTATGTATAATAATGAATGCAAAAGTTATTCTTTCCTGCTGAAATTATGGAGGGGAATGCCGGTCCCTGTGGTCCATGCTGTCCAAGCACATGGTCAAATATTGCCTTATACTGGTACTCATACATGCCAGGCTTCGAATTTTTCATCATCGCGGTGATGCCTTCCCCTGTAATATGTTCCGCCCGACGCATGGCTTCAATTTCACAGGGTTGTTTGATTGTACGTAATCTTCTGACAAGAATATTTGCATTTTCCGCTTGAATGTACGGATATTGCTGACTGACCTTACGGGCAAACAGGTGTGCCGGTGTATCATAATCCCCGTTATCTATTTTATATAAATCCAGATACAGGAAGCCATAATTCCCATTTGTCATAAGCGTATGTATAAAGGAGCTGAATTCCTTCGTAAATTTAATATTTTCAACCCCTGAGACCTCACTGGCCTCCTCCGCTTTCCATCTTCTGCCGGTCCACCGTTCCTGCAGCCAGTCCGGTTCCAGTATAAATAATGTCTCCTTTATTGTTCCATCCGCTTCCTTCTGCAGAAGCAATATGGTTTCCTTCTGTTCAATCCCTGACAAATATAGAAAATTTCTGTTTGCATAAAAAGGATAAAACTCGTCATTTGTCTTTCTGATCTCGTTTCCCGAAAAGAAAACCGCCACAGCTCCCTTTTTCATGTCAGCGCAAAATCTTATCCTGTTTCCTCTAAAAAAATCCTTTTTCATGGTAAACTCCTTTTCTGTAACAGTTCAGCCTGTGTCTGGATGGAGGGCATAATTGTTACCCTTTTCTTCTCATAACCGCTGCCGCTAAAATTACGGCTGAAATTCCCCCTGCGATTTTTGCTGCTATCATAGGATTAACCGCCGCCGGCTCCGCCTTCAATGCAAATCCCAAATGCGCTCCGAACGTACTGGCGGCACAAACCAGAAATGCCGCATTGATCACTCTGCTGCGCTCATTCATATCCTTCAGCGTAGCCAGTACAGGAATGACACTGACTGTCCCAACCAAAAGCCCCGCCATTCCCGCCGCATCTAAACCGGACCATGACCTCAGGCGTTCCAGCTTCTCCAACCTGCGCCTTATGAATTCGGCCACAGGCAGACTGCCGAGCATTGCAATGCCGATCGACGCTACCACCTCCATGGCTTCCTCGATCGGCGCCGTCAGCCAAAGCAGCTTGATATCACATAAGAAATAAACAGCTCCCGCCACAAGGCCCACGGTACCTGCTATTTTCATGAAGCCGGCAATGGCGTGGAAGCCTTTTTCTATCCTTTTCGGACATTTAAAAAGTCCAAAAAGGACAATTCCCAGAAAAATAAAAATTCCAAGGTTCTGCTTTAATATCTGTTCAAAATTCAGACCACAGGAAAAGCCCCCTATAACAAGTGCTACCGGCAAGGTTATCAGTCCAAACACCATTCCTTTGAGAAATCCCATACCTGTTTCCTCTCCAGTCATACCCATGCCTACCGGAATGGTGAATAAAATAGTACAGCCCAAGGTTGAAGACACGATTATGCCTGCGTAAACGCCAATTTGAGGATTTTTTGCAAGCTCTGCGCTTATTTGATAACCGCCCATATCGATCGCAAACAATCCTCCGAATATCCCCGGATCCACACCCGCAAACTGATAGAGCATATTGGATGGCACTCTTAAGAAATATGAAAACAGCGGAACCAGGCAAATAATGCCCACCATGGAAAGAGCTGTCGGCCCCAATAAAAGAAATCCTTCCTCCATTTTTCTTCCATAGCCCCACCGATTCCCCAATAGCTTATCTAAACCGCCAAGCACCACACCGGCAGCCATAATATACCTTATCATCTGCTTATTTTCCATCCTTTTTCTGCTTATTTTATCGCTCTGCCTGGGATGGTGCTCCCAGGCAGCCTCACCGCTTTATTATCCTCTTATAAAAAGAGGGGCTCCTTAATCATTCGCCCCCTCTTCAGATAAATCTCACCTTATAATTTGCTCAAAAAAATCTGTCCTGCCACAGGTACATATATTTCACTGATTCCTTTTCTTCCCTTCGTCGTCAGCCTTGAAACACCTTCCCCCATACAATCCCTTACTTCAATCAAATAATCGCATTCTTTCTCAAACTCCAGGAACAGCTTCTCAGTCTTTGTTCCATTTAAGACGATATTCTCATCGAATCCGGACGGTATTCTGATCATTCTCTTCTCCGTATATACAGCACAGATTCCTGTATTTTCATCATCTGTCCAGACCTCCGGATAAAGATTATGGGGCTCCATCGGCTTAATTTGATACCCTTGAAGGAGTTCTTTATATTCTATCATGAATTTCACCCAATAATCTATCATTTTTTTCATAGAGACAGTAGCATCTTTTAACTTGACGGAAATCTGCACTGTGGAAAAAATACTGGAAATAACCTGTAACGCAGCGATTCTTGGATCTTCCTGTGCATGCCACATCAGAGGATCCGAATGTACTGTTGTATTGCCGCTCAGCATTCTTAAGTCAACAATACCCACCCGGTTACTGATGGCCGAATTGGGACAGTCTGTTACCCGAAACATATTTCCATATTTCCTCATGTTGGGTCCAATGTATCTTTGCCTGAATTCAATCATGACTTCGGGTTTGATTGCGGAAAGCCTCCGGTATATCTCTGACATAAGCGCATCCAGTGCCTCCTGTACGCTTTCCTTATCCATCTGCTCATTCACCGGAGCAGAATTCACCCGCTCCACAATCTGATCAATAAAATCCAGCTTAAAGCCATCTACCCCCCACTCCTTCAGGGCTTTTTCATAAATGCCGATTAAATATTCACGCACCTGCGGGTATCTGGGGTCCAAAGCACCTGCCTTTAAGGTCTCATTATAGGTGAGCAGCTTATCCCGAAACATATCCCAGGAATTAGAGCTGGACCCCACAAAGGGCATACTGTACCAAATCATATAGTTCATGCCAAGGCTATGTATTTTCTCTACATGATGTGCAAAATCCGGGAATCTGTTCCTGGAGACTTCCCAATCCCCACAATAGGCATATCCCCTACTATTGTCATCCGTCTGCCACCCATCATCTAAAATAACTGTACCAAAGCCTAATTCCGCCGCTCGCTTAAACTCCTCTTCCATTTCCTCCTGCTTTAAATTCTGGTGATAGGAATACCACGTGGAGTATACCGGCTCCCTTGTATTATCGCCCGGCTCGATTGGTACAATACCACATTCCTTTTCCCACCACTCACTCACCCCGGCAATCGCATCATAGAATGGAATTTCTCTAACATCCAGCCTTATGAAGAGCTCACATTCCTTCTTGGTTTTTACATACCCGGAGGGTATTGCCACCTGCAGCAATACCGTTCCGTCTTCTTCGTGAAGCCCCGCCTTCATTCGAATAATTTCCATGGTCTCTGATACGGCAATGGTAATCCTGTTCTTACTATCTTCACTAAACAGTGCCAGAATCGGAGCTGAGCTGGCTGTCATGCTTTGGCAAAAGCTATCCCAGTCGGCATTGACCGAACGGTTAAACCCACAATTGGGATGCCATACTCCGGCGCAATCCAAAAAAGGGAAGTTCCAGGTACAGAGAATATCCTCTTTGGTGATTTCTCCCTGTTGCTCTGCCTTCAGCCTGATTTTATAAATTAACACATCCTTTTGGGATAACTCCTGACGGAAGCTTATCTCCAACCCATTTATATTATTAAAAATTGGCTCATTCACCATATTATTTCCTCTTTTCTAAAGGAAGCTCCAGACAGCAGCCGCTGTCCATCCTTCTACCATTTACTTTAATCGTTTGCTTTGTTCTATTTGTCATAGCCAGGCTGCTATTTTGGGAAT
>JAEZFH010000050.1 GCA_023437885.1 Bacillota bacterium
GGGCTGAACCGTCAGGTTATATGCTCTGGCAAGACGCGTAATGCTGTCGAGTAAAATTATGACGTCCTGTTTATGCTCCACAAGACGCTTTGCCCTCTCAATAACCATCTCGGATACCCGTTTATGGTTTTCCGGAAGCTCATCAAAGGTGGAATAGATAACCTCCACATTCTTTCCTTCTATGGATTCCTTGATATCCGTTACTTCCTCGGGTCGTTCATCAATCAGCAGGATAATCAGCTTCATCTCCGGATGATTCCTGGTAACTGCCTTCGCTATCTGCTTCAGCAAAGTTGTCTTACCTGTCTTTGGCTGAGATACGATCATACCTCTCTGACCTTTACCGATGGGGGAAATCAGGTCCACCATTCTCATGGATACTCCCGCTCCCGGCGTCTCCAGATGAATCCTGTCATTGGGGAAGACTGGCGTCATATCTTCAAAGCGTTTGCGCTTCTGCGCCTCTGCCGGATGGAAGCCATTCACACTTTTTACATATAATAATGCACTGAATTTTTCATTCTGGTTGCGGATCTTCGTATTGCCTGCAACAATATCACCGGTTTTCAGATTGAATCTTCGGATCTGTGCCGGGGACACATAGACATCGTTTTCGCCTGGCAGATAATTATCACAACGGATGAAACCGTATCCATCCGGCAGCACCTCGAGAATTCCGACCTTAGTCTCTCCACTGTCAAGTTGATCCACTTCATTCGAATTCGCTGACGGTCTTCTTTCCTCTCTTCCCGCAGTTGAATTCTGATCTGCCGGTTCTGCTATTTTGGGTTCTGTTACCCTCGGTTCCGATGCTCTTGGCTCTGATACTCTTGGCTCTGATGCTCTTGGCTCTGTTAATTTAGATTCCGCAGCCCTCGGCTCTGTTGCCCTGGATTCTGTTATTTTGGGTTCTGCTACCCTCGGCTCTGCTGCTTTGAGTTCTGTTACTTTGCGCTCTGTTGCTTTTGGTTCTGTCTTTTCAGTCGGAACCCGCTCATCAGAAGCTGTCTTCGCCAATGCCTCGGCAAGCTCGCTTTTCTTCATAGCAGAGATATTCTTTAGCCCCTTTTCTTTTGCTAACTCCCGCAGATTGGCAAGAGTCATTGAATCATACTGATTATTCATAATGTCAGCCCCTTTTCTCTTAGATTGGATTCTCTTACGGAAATAGATACAGAAATGATACAGAAATACTTACGTTGATGGATTATCCCAAGATTATCCTAATTTGATACTACCGATATTATACACTAGATAAGATAGAATTTAAAGTGTTTTCTTTTGTGCGTTTATTCCTATTTTTTCCCTTTTATTTGTTCAAAATAACCAATAATACCCATATGCGATCACAAAATATTTAATCTGTACGGATATTTCCCGAAGGTCTTCTACTTGATTAACTTTTTTTATAGTGTTATGATAACTGTAACCAATTTGAATAAATTTATATTAAATGTATTAATGAAGCTATAAAATGTATAATTATAACATACAGCAAGGTGGATAATAGCATGAATGTGAATGAACAAGCTTTAAAAATGCACGAAGCATGGAATGGAAAACTGGAAATCAGTTCAAAGTGTCCGGTAAAATCCAGAGAGGATCTGTCTCTGGCCTATACTCCCGGAGTTGCAGCACCCTGTCTGGCTATTGCAAGGGATAAGGCGGAAGCCTACCGCTATACGATGAAGGCCAATACCATCGCCGTTGTTTCCGACGGCAGTGCCGTCCTGGGACTCGGAAATATCGGGCCCTATGCAGCAATGCCGGTAATGGAGGGGAAGTCGGTTCTATTCAAGGAATTCGGCGGGGTGAATGCCATCCCCATCTGCCTTGATACACAGGATACCGAAGAAATTATCCGGACGATCACTGCCATTGCTCCCGGCTTCGGAGGAATTAATCTGGAGGATATTTCTGCACCCAGATGCTTTGAGATTGAGAACCGCCTGAAAGAACAATTGGATATTCCCGTATTCCACGATGACCAGCACGGTACTGCCATTGTGGTTCTGGCGGCTGCCATCAATGCCCTCAAGGTAACCGGTAAGGGAAAGGAAGAATGTAAAATCGTAGTAAACGGTGCAGGCTCTGCCGGATTGGCCATATCAAAGCTTCTGCTCACCTATGGCTTCAAGCACCTGACCCTGTGCGATATTAATGGTATTCTGTCCAGCGAATATAAAAACCTGAATTGGATGCAGGAGCAGATGCTCCAGTTCACCAATCTTGAGAATAAAACCGGTACCCTGGCAGATGCCCTGGTTGGTGCCGATTTGTTTGTGGGTGTATCCGCACCGAATATTGTAACCCGAGACATGGTAGCCTCCATGAATCAGGATGCCATCATCTTTGCGATGGCAAATCCCACCCCCGAGATTATGCCGGATCTTGCCAAGGAGGCCGGTGCCCGGATTGTTGCCACAGGACGCTCGGATTTTCCGAATCAGGTAAACAATGTTGTAGCCTTTCCCGGTATCTTCTGCGGAGCCTTGGAGGGAAGAGCCACACAGATTACAGACGGGATGAAGCTAGCTGCAGCAGAGGCAATCGCTGCCCTGGTGTCTGATGAGGAACTGGAGGAAGACAATATCATGCCCCAGCCCTTCGATCCCAGAGTATGCGCTGTGGTAAGCGCTGCAGTTATGGCAAATATCAGAAGGGAATGAGCAGGATGTGGGATCAAAAGAGGTATCATTCCCTGGATTATGAATTAAAGAAGCTTTATGGCAGGAAGGTTTATAAACTCTCTCTGAACGGGGGCATGACCTGTCCAAACCGGGACGGCACTCTGGACAGCCGGGGCTGCATCTTCTGCTCCCAAGGGGGGTCCGGAGATTCTGCCGCGGGTTTTCGTTCCGATATCACCCGCCAAATCGAGGAGGCCAAGCAGCAGGTAGCCCGTAAAATTCCAGGTCCGGGGGATGCAAGCTATATTGCCTATTTTCAGGCCTATACCAATACTTATGCACCTGTAGAATATCTTCGTTCTATTTTTCATGAGGCGATTCGTCATCCGGAAATCGTCCTATTATCCATTGCAACCAGACCGGACTGCATCGATCAGGAAATTCTTAATCTGCTGGTTGAACTATCACAGATCAAGCCGGTATGGATCGAGCTGGGACTCCAGACAATTCACGAAGAAACTGCTGCCTTTCTACGCCGCGGATATCCTCTCCCTGTCTTTGAGGGCTGTGTAAGCCGTCTTCATGCCTGCGGTATTCCGGTAATTGTCCACACCATTCTGGGCTTGCCAAAGGAGTCAAAACATGATATGTTAAAAACCATGGAATATCTGTCGAAGCTTCCAATCCAGGGTATTAAACTGCAGCTATTGCATATATTAAAGGGAACGGATCTTGGACAGCTCTATGAAGAAGACCGGCTGGGCAGCGATATGTCATTGGACGAATATGTAGATACCGTTATCTGCTGCATCGAGCATCTTCCGCAGGATATCGTTATCCACCGGATTACCGGAGACGGACCCGGAAAGCTGCTGCTTTCCCCCGCCTGGAGCCGTAATAAGAAGTTAGTAATGAACCGGATACACAGCCGGATGAAGGAAAGAGATACCTATCAGGGAAAATACGCCGCCGTTCCATCATAGTAACTTTTTATGAACCGTCCGTTTCTCCGGGATTTACTGAATGGTTATGAGAGCACTACATTAGCCCCATCTGAATGAAACAATGGCAAGCGGCAAACCACTTGCCTTATGTTCACACGACAAGCGACGAACCGCTTGCCCTATGTTAAGGAGGTCTACAATGCAGTCTGATACCTTTATGTTATATAAGCTTATGATAATCTATATTCTCAGCAGGGTTAACTTCCCCTTGACAAATGCCCAATTAACAGCGTTTATTCTGGAAAAGGAATATACCAATTATTTTAACATTCAAAGAGCCCTTTCCGAATTGATCGACGATTCCTATATCGATACCAAGACCATCCGTAACAGCACCCTGTACCGCATTACCGACAGCGGAATGGAAACTCTGCTCCTCTTTGACAATATGATTTCTTCCGGAATTAAGGAAGATATCGAAGCCTATCTCCTGGAGAACAAATACGAGCTTCAGGAAGAGGTCTCAACACAGGCCGAATTCTATCAGGTAAAAAAGGGCGAGTATGCGGCACACCTGAGTGTAGTGGAACGGGAAGCCTCCATTATCGATCTGACCCTGCTTGTACCGACAGAAGAGGAAGCCGCCAGCCTTTGTAACAACTGGAAGGAAAAAAGCTCCGATGTTTATGCGTATCTGATGTCTGCCTTATTGGAAAGCAAATAAACCTACTGTGTAATTTCCGGCTCCTCCCGGCTGTTCTGCTGTTCCTCCTGTGCCGGAAAACAGATCTCTTCGATGCAGGCCCAGATTTCCTCCCTGCCCTGCTTTGATGTGGCAGAAAAGGGTAAGATTCTTGTTCCGGGAATCACCTGAAGACCTTCCTTGATTATTTTCACCTGCTTCTGTACCTGGCTGCGGTTAATCTTATCCAGCTTCGTTGCTATAATTACCGGATGAAAGCCCTGGTAAACAATCCAATCATACATATTCTTATCATTCGCAGAAGGCTCATGCCGTATGTCAAGCAGCAGAAATATTACTTTCAGCTGTTTGGAGCTCCTCAGATATTTCTCAATCATTTTGCCCCATTTTTCCTTTATTGTCCCGGATACCTTGGCATAGCCATATCCCGGCAGATCCACATAATAGAGCGCCTCATTAATATTATAGAAATTAATTGTCTGTGTCTTTCCCGGCTGCGACGAGGTCCTCGCCAATGATTTACGGTTCATAAGGGCGTTAATCAGGGAGGATTTGCCTACATTGGATTTCCCGGCAAAGGCCACCTCCGGTTTATCGTTCTCCGGCAGTACACTGGTAATCCCGCATACTGTTTCAAGATTTACACTTTTTATAATCATACTTTTCCTCATTTCTGCACTGCTTCAAAGATCTCATTTGCTGAAATACAATTTGCAATGCGGGGGCATGCCATCGCATTGCCCCCGCATTGTCCCCTTGTAATGTGGTCTGCTTATCCGATTCCGGAATTCTGCTGCCACCTCAAGTCTATGCTATTTCATCCTTGCTTTTCTTAGAGCTGCGTTTGGCAATCGGCTTCCTAGCAACAATTTCATCTGAAAGCACAACCATCGGCTGCTCTATTCCAAGGACTGCTTCTCTGGTTATGATACATTTGACGGCTCTGGAGTCGGAAGGGATGTTATACATGGTTTCCATCATCGCTTTTTCCATGATAGCACGTAATCCTCTGGCACCAATCTTTCTCTTGAAGGACTGCTTTGCAATCTCCTCCAAGGCGCCTTCTTCAAATTCAAGCTCAACACCGTCCAATTCGAACAGCTTTTTATACTGCTTTGTAA
>JAEZFH010000185.1 GCA_023437885.1 Bacillota bacterium
GTGAGAGAATTGGTGAACGATAAAACCTGTGCTATTATAATGGAGCCGGTACAGGGAGAAGGAGGCCTCTATCCTTCTGCCAGGGAATTCATCGAAGGTGTGCGAAAGCTTTGCGATGACAGGGGAATTCTGTTGATTCTGGATGAAATCCAATGCGGTATGGGGAGAACCGGAACGATGTTCGCATATCAGCATTATGGGGTTAAGCCGGATATTCTTGCTTGTGCAAAAGCCTTGGGATGCGGCGTTCCTGTCGGAGCCTTTGCTGCGACCGAGGAGGTGGCGTCGGCTTTTGAGCCGGGAGACCATGGCACGACCTATGGCGGCAATCCCTTTGCAACCGCAGCGGTAAGCAAGGTTTTTGATTTATATGAAGAAAAAAAGCTGACGGAGCACGTTCAGGAGGTTTCTGCCTATTTGGCGGAGAAGCTGGACGGATTGGCAGCAAAATATGATTTCATCACAGAGCGCCGCGGCATGGGTTTGATGCAGGGACTGGAGTTTAGTATTCCGGTGAAGGATATTATTCCCAAGGTGATGGATGCGGGTTTAATTCTCATTTCCGCTGGAGCCAGAGTAATACGGTTTGTTCCTCCCCTGGTTATTGAAAAATGCCATGTGGATGAGATGACAGAGGTGTTGGATCGGGTTTTGGGTGAGCTGCAGTGACCGATTATGCCGGGCATGGAAGGCATCGCTGCCAGCAGCGGTAGGCTCTTCGGACCGCTCATTCAGTTTATAATGCTATGTATAAAAACCGCCGGGACAAGGAGGGAGCTGAAAAACCTAACGTTTTTCAACTCCCTCGTTATTTGCGGGTCTTTTTGTGTTTTCGTATATGTTGATTATATTTGTCTAATAGAACAAAGGGTCCGTATGTGGATTCTTTGCTGTACAATTGCAGTTGGCATCACTTGCCCTGCGTATGCTCATGCGTAAATCTGCTGCTTCATAGAACTGCTCAATCTCCTATGAAGCAAGCAAGATCTACGATACATGCAGTTTGGTTATGAAGCCATAGATAGTTAGCCGGATGCCTTGAACTAATGGATTTTTCTTTTAAATGTTCATAAGCTTCATCCTTGCCCGGACCTGTGATTAATAATAAGATCTCTTTAGAATCTAAAATATCTTTTAAGCCTAAGGTATATCCATAGGTGACTTCTTGCTTGTTTGATGAAAGCATTGTATGAGTTTTTGTTTTTTCATCTAACTCGATTTTTTGAATGAAAGGATTGAGGCTGTCATTTGGCTCATTCAGTCCCAGATGTCCGTTTTTCCCAATACCTAATACGCAGCAGTCGATTTTGCCGTTATCCTTTAGTAATTGTTCGATGCGCTTACATTCAAGCTGGCTGTCAGTCTCTAAAGAATTGAATGAAATATATCTGTCTTCTGAAATGTTAAGAGGTTCTAAAATGTGTTCTCTAATATAGGCTTCACAGGAGGAGGGGCTGTCCAGTGGAAGGCCGCACCACTCATCCAATTTAATGATTCTCATTTGGGAAGTATCTATCTTTTCTTCTTTTACCCTTTGCGCAAAAAGTTGATAAGCTCTTGTCGGTGAAGAACCGGTAGCGATGCAAAAGAGAGCATCTGGTTTTCTTTTAAGACAATTAATTAGTATTTCACACGCCCTTATGCTCATCTCTTCGTAGTTTTGTGTTTTAATAAATTTCATTATGAAACCTCCTTTTGTTAATAAACTAACTTTGTTAATTATATAATGAAATCACATATAAGACAATGCGTTTTATAATACGAAATGACAAATACGTGAAATTGCACTAAATAGCAAGGAATTAATGGATTAAATATACAAAAAAGATAAATATAAAAATGGTTTTAAATAATGTTATTGACAACATAAAATATACGGGCTATAATTAATTAACATTCTTAAATAATACATTGTGAAAATGTGGACTGAAAAACAGAGCATGCAAAAAAGTGGATTGTAAAAATAAAAAGTCAGGGGGGATATGCTGTGGTTAAATATGAACCATCTCATCTGAAAAGTATGAATACCAAAAGAGTTTTTCAGGAATTTAGAAATAATACGGAACAATTATTTGCTAATGAAATTGCTAAGACTGCGAATATTAGTGTTCCCACAGTAATGAAAATCATAGATTTTCTGATTCAAAAAGAGCTGATTGAAGAACAGGAGTTTACATCAACAAAAGTTGGAAGAAAGCCAAACATGCTAAGGCTTAAAACGGATAAATATTTCTCCATCGGGGTGATTTATGAAGGAGATTATCTCATTATAGGGATTGTTGATTTGGCAGGAAATATTTTGAATTTCATTCAAGTAAGATGTGGAAGCCATTTTGAGAAATCCTTATTTACTAATATCGATAAAATATTAGAAATGAGTAAAAAAGATGTAAAGGATTTGATCGGCATCGGGATTGGTATTCCGTGCATCTTCGATACAGTGACAAGAGAAATTACTGCGCCATTGATTGGAATTGATGAACCAAGATATTTTGGAGATATCATTGATAGAATTGCTGAAAAATACAATGCAAAAGTTGTAGTTGACAATGACCTGAATATTCAGGCGTTCGGAGAGTATTCTTCAAAGCCTCTTGAAAATGAGGATTTGATCTTTATCTCACTGGGAACCGGATTGGGTGCAGGAGTCGTAATTAACGGTGAGGCTAGAAGAGGCAGCCAGAATATATGCGGTGAAATTGGATATATGATGTTTGAATATTCAGAAGAACTAACCAAATCAGGATGGTTGGAAGAAAAGATTAATTTACATGCGATCGAAGAGAGGTTTGGAATATCTGAAACAAGCATTGATGAGGAAAATATAGAGAAGGCAGTTGCGTATGTGTCAAGCTATCTTGCAC
>JAEZFH010000247.1 GCA_023437885.1 Bacillota bacterium
GCCCTGAACAGCGAGATTCGCGGCTATAAGAAAGCCTCCGGCGGGGTCATCCCCTGGATACGCCTGTATAATGATACGGCGGTAGCCGTGGACCAGCTTGGAAGAAGAAAGGGAGGGGCATCCATTACCCTTGATGTATGGCATCAGGATTTGTATGAATTTCTGGACCTGAGAACCAATAATGGGGATGACCGCAGAAAGGCCCATGACATCTTCCCTGCCCTAAGTATTCCCGACCTTTTCATGGAACGTCTGGAAACAAGGCAGGACTGGTGTTTATTTGATCCCTACCAGATCCGTAAAGTGATGGGATACCATCTGGAGGATTTCTATGACGAAGAGAAAGGCGGGGAATTCACCAGGCGTTATCTTGAATGTGAGAACAATGGGGAGCTGGAGCGGCTTACCGTACCGGCGCTTGAGATCATGAAGAGAATCATGAAGAGTGCGGTGGAAACCGGAACGCCCTTCCTGTTTTTCCGCGATACCGTGAACCGGGCAAATCCCAACAAGCACGCCGGAATGATCTATTCCTCCAATCTATGCCATGAGATTGCCCAGAATGTCAGCGAATCAGAGCTTCTGGAAGAGGAGATCGAGACCGTGGGTGATCATAAGGAGGTAGTCAGAAGGCTGAAATCCGGAGATATGGTGACCTGCAATCTCAACTCGGTCAACCTGGGACGTGTGAAGCTGGAGGAACTGAAGGAAACCGTACCTCTCCAGATAAGAATGCTGGATAATGTCATCTCCCTGAACCAGACCCCGGTGGCGGAGGCAAGGATAACCAGTGACAAATACCGCGCCATCGGACTTGGTACCAGCGGATACCATCATTATCTGGTCAATAACCAGATTGCCTGGGAGAGCGAGGAGCATCTGGCAGAGGCGGACCGTTTATTTGAAGAGCTGGCCTACCAGGCAATCAAGGCTTCCATGGAGCTGGCCAAAGAAAAAGGGGCTTACTCGGAATTCGAGGGCTCGGAGTGGCAGAGCGGCAAGTATTTTGAACGCCGGGGCTATACTTCACCGCGCTGGACGGCCCTGAAGGAAGAGGTGAGAAGGTATGGCGTCCGAAACGGCTATATTATGGCGGTCGCACCGACGGGCAGCACCTCCAATATTGCTGGAACCACTGCAGGAATTGATCCGATCTTTAAGAAATTCTTTATAGAAGAAAAGAAGGGAAGCTTTACACCGAAGGCGGCACCGGACCTGAGCAGCCGGAATTTCTGGCTGTATAAGGAGGCCCACCATATTGATCAGTATTATAGCATCCGGGCCTGCGGCATCCGCCAGAGGCATATTGACCAGGCACAGTCCTTTAATCTGTATATTACACCGGAGGTTAAGGCAAAGGAGATTCTGAACCTCTATCTGGAGGCATGGAAGAACGGGGTTAAAACAATTTATTATGTCCGTAACCAGTCTCTGGAGATGGATGAGTGCACCAGTTGTTCCAGCTAAGGATTTTCTTCTCCCTTCCTTTGGGATAGCGAAAATCCAAGGGAGGACCGGAGGATTTTGAGGGATATGGTAAACTGGATGGGAATGAATATTTGCCTGGATTTTCCAAATGAGAGAAGTGCGGTACAGATGAAGCATACTTTACAACCAAGATACACAAAGTATGAGTTGTCCTGCAAGAGTATGAGAGGTATGATAGGAATAGCAAGTACAGAAACCAGTTATCTCTGGAACAAATATAATAGTGGAGGAAACGATGGATAAAAAAAGAATATTCAATGAACACGGGCTTCGGGGGACTGAAGCATTGATTAACGGGAACACCACGAATTTGAGGGAATGGAATCGCATCAAATATAGCTGGGCGAATACCTTCTACCGAACCATGCTGAATAATTTCTGGATACCGGAGGAGATATCTCTGAACGAGGATATTAAGCAATTCCCTCTTTTAACCAATGGGGAAAGAAATGCTTTTGATAAAATCATCTCCTTCCTGAATTTTCTGGATTCCATTCAAAGTGAGAACCTGCCCAATCTGTCCCGTTATGTGACAGCGCCGGAGATTTCCTCCCTGTTGAATATTCAGGCCTTCCAGGAGGAGATTCATGCCCAGAGCTATTCTTATATTCTGGATACGGTAACCAACCCGGTAACCAGAGATAAGATTTATGACGAATGGCGTGAGGACAAGCATTTGCTGGAGAGAAACCGGTACATCGCAGACATTTACCAGAGATTTAATGAGGACGCCTCCACCTTCCATTTCCTTTGTACCGTAGTCGCGAATTATATTCTCGAGGGAATTTACTTCTATTCCGGCTTCAGCTTCTTCTATACGCTGGCAAGGCAGGGCAAGATGACGGCGACCAGCACCATCTTCAAATATATTAACCGAGATGAGGTAACTCATCTGGTGTTGTTCCAGAATATCCTGAAGGAGCTTCGTGCTGAGAATCCGGAGCTGTTCACCTCGGAGCTGAACGAGATGATACGGGATATGATGCGCACCGGTGTGGAGCATGAGATTGCCTGGGGTCAGTATGTAACCAATAATGAGATTCTGGGAATCAACCATGACCTGATTGAAAAATACATCAAGTATCTGGGGAATCAGAGACTAAAGGCAATCGGTCTGGAGGAGCTGTATCCCGAGGTGGCGGAGAACCCCATGGCGTGGATTGAGGGTTTCTCGAATCTCAACAGTACGAAGACGGACTTTTTTGAAGCAAAGGTTACGAACTATACCAAAGCGGCGGCTTTTGACTTTGATGATCTGGAATAGCAAAGAGGACAGGTGTGGGAGGCAGATAAAGCAATTATCTGCCTCCCACCGTTTCCAAGTATCATTACGTTCAACACTTATCTTAGCCAAAGAGAGAGAGTAAAATTCCGGCGGCAACGGCAGAGCCGATCACACCTGCAACATTAGGACCCATGGCAAACATCAGCAGATAATTGCCTGGGTTTGCTTTTTGTCCTTCCACCTGTGAGACCCGGGCAGCCATCGGAACGGCGGATACTCCTGCGGAGCCGATCAGTGGGTTGATCTTGCCTTTCGTTATCCAGCTCATGAACTTTGCGATTAACAGGCCGCCGATGGTACTGAATAGGAATGCCGTCAGACCCAGGAAGATAATACCGAGGGTTTTTGGCTTCAAAAATTCGGTTCCGACTGCGGTTGCACCCACGGTAACGCCGAGGAAAATAGTTACGATGTTAATCAGGGCATTCTGGGCGGTGTCGGTAATTCGTTCTACAACTCCGGATTCCCGGAACAGATTGCCCAGCATCAGCATTCCGATGAGCGGAGCCACGGAGGGCAGCAATAGGATGCAGAATATGGATACGGCAATAGGGAAGCATACCTTTTCCAGCTTTGATACATTACGCAGCTGCTCCATCTTAATCTCACGCTCCTTGCGAGTGGTAAGCAGCTTCATAAGGGGAGGTTGAATTAATGGAATCAGCGCCATGTAGGAATAGGCGGCAATGGCTATAGAAGCCAATAATTTGGGGGCCAGCTTCGTAGTCAGATAGATGGCGGTAGGACCATCCGCACCTCCGATAATGCCGATGGAGGCAGCTTCCTGAGGGGTAAAGCCAAGGGCATTGGCGATAATGAAAGCAACAGCGATTCCAAATTGCGCACCGGCTCCGATGAGCATGCTGCTGGGGCGGGCGATTAAGGGACCAAAATCAGTCATGGCGCCGATCCCAAGGAAAATCAGGGACGGATAGATACCTTTCTTCACTCCCAGATACAGATAATACAGCAGACCGCCGGCTTCCGATGTACTGGCTGGTTCTGCCATTAATCCGGTCAATGGCAAGTTTGCCAGCAGCACGCCAAAAGCGATGGGCAGCAGCAGAAGCGGCTCGAATTTTTTAACAATAGCCAGGTACATTAGTACGCAGGCGACCACAATCATAACCAGGGATTGCCAAGTTAAAGCGGCAAATCCGGAATCCTTCAATAATTTCATTAATGAATCGATAAACACAACGATATCCTCCTTTAGATGTCTTTCGTTCGCACTACTTCTTTTTGTCCTGCTTTTGCTCAATGGATTTAATCAGGAGGGAAAATATCCGGACAATAGCCCAGAGCACCCCCAAAACAACGAATACTACAGCCATGCAGAAGATGGCAACAAGAATACTTTTGGATAAAGGCAACACGATCACTCCTTTCTCTTCTGATATTTGGTAAAAAGATGTATGAAAGCCAGTAAGGCTGGTTTTCTCGATGCTTTTGAGTATAAAAAAAGAGAACTTCAATACAAGAAGCTCTCCACCCTTAAGCTCAAAACTTGAAACAGTTATCTGATAACTGCCAACCGGAATTCGTTAAAATAATATCATATTAGCTTCGAAGTGTCAATGCGGATACAGGCAGTGAGTCTAAATATTCAGACAAAAGATATGAAAATAGAATCTGCAAAATAGCTCAGTAATCCTGGAATACCGGGAACACTCCGGAATACCTTTCTCGGACCCGGATTGTAACAGGTTATAAATCAAGGATTGCGTCCGGTCTGTAAAAAATGTTACAATAGGCTGATGAAAAGATTAAGTTACACCAAGGAGAGACAATGAAAGAAATATATCAGTTACCTCAGCAGTTTTGGACCGTCTTCAGTTCAAGAAACCGCTATATCTATATGGAAGCGCTGACATCGATCTATGATGAATATCTGTATAATGACTATTTCCTGACGAAGGAAACCTGCATCCAATTGATTGCAGAGCACTTTGCGGACCGTATTGTGGATATTTCGGCTGACGACGAGGAGCAGGATGCGGATGCCATGGAGCCGATGGCCGCAAAGATACTTAGCCGCCTGCTTCGCTTCTCCTGGTTGAAGCGGGTGGAGGATTACAGCTCCTTTCAGACGAATATCATCATTCCGGATTATGCTTCCGCTTTTATTGAGACTATTAAGAAAATCAATAATCCCGATACAGAGGATCAGGATTTATACATACAGAATGTCTACACCAGCATCTATTCCTTTTATTATGATACCAAGGCGGGGATGGAGCTGTTAAGGGCCGCCGCGGTCAATACTGTCAGGCTGAACCGTTCCCTCCAGGATTTGCTCCATAATATGGACCGGTTCTTCGGTGCCCTTCTGGAGAAGGAAAATTATGAAGAGCTGCTGCTGGAGCATCTGAACGGCTATGTGGAGACCATAGTCAACCGGAAGTACAGTCTCCTTAAGACGAGTGACAATTTTTATATCTATAAGAATGATATCAAGAGGCTTCTTCGAACCATCAGTGAGGATGAGAACCGGCGGAACCTTCTGAAGCAGCGGCTGATGCCGGAAGGAAGAGGAGAGCAGGACATTGAAGAGGAATTCCTGCGGATTATCGATGAGATAGACCGGGGCATCCTGAATATGGAGAAACGTATCTCCCATATCGATACGGAACACAGTAAATATATCAAGGCAACGGTAAGCCGGCTGGAATACCTGTTAAGCAGTGAGGATAATATACAGGGCAATGTGATCGCGCTGCTCCACCTGCTGTCCGGAGCGGAGGGGACGAAGCTGTATTCCCGGGCGGCATCCGTAATGCGCCTAAATGACCCGACGATTATTACGCCGGATTCCTTCTATAAGAAACGGGGCAAGAGGAAGCAATTTGAAGAGACGGTGGAGACGGAGGCACAGACGGAGGAAGAGCTGTCCAAGGCTGACATTCTTCGGATTAACAGGAATAAGCCGCGCTATCACAGAGCACAGATCGAAGCCTTTATCCTGGACCGGATGGAAGAAGGAGTATTTCGGACATCCGCTTATTCTATCACCAATGACGAGGAATTTGAATTGCTGGTGCTGGCTTATGACTATAGCATACGAAGAACAAGTCCCTTCCATGTTGTGCCGGCACAGGAGCATCTTGAAGAGGAGCACCTCATGGGAGCACGTGATAAGGGTATCATATCTTCCGGCATGATACCAGTTCCGCATGCAGTGAATACGTATAAACATCATGAAGAGCTGCATACCACAGGAGCCTGTGGGTACGGTACAATTACAAGCGGCATCTATTCCTATCCGGATATTATCTTTGTGAAGAACAGCAGCACAAGACCCGATTACAATAACGATTATCATCCGCAGCCCTAGTGTGCTGTACCGCCCATAATTAGCCAAACAGCACTGCCTATTTTGTCATCCACCGCGTTGTCGTCAGTCGACGTAGCCACCGCTACGCCTCCTTCCTCCGCCTTGTGGAATGACAAAATATTCAGCACTGTTTAGCTAAAGATGGACGGTACAACGCACTAGCTCTCTCGTAGGAATATCGTAATCATTCCTTAAGCGGCACGGCGCGGATTGACAGAAAGGATATCTATGTTCCCTTATTATAATGAACTCCTGGACGAAGAAAAGGATGAGCTCCGGGAAGCAATCAAAACCCTGTATCACCAGACCTATATTCTGGAACGCAAATACGATAAAAAAACCCAGCGGTATCTTCCCAACCGTTCCTACCGGATCTGTGAGCGCCATCTGGACTTTTTGAAGGAATATTTTAAAATTGCCGATATCGACCTGATTGAAAACCGGCAGTATGGAATTATGCAGATCGTGACCCGGAACCTGCAGGGAGATAAGCTGAGCAGGCTGACGACGATATTTTTACTGCTTCTCAAATTGATCTTTGATGAGCAGATGAATATGGCCTCCAGTTCCATTCATGTATATGCCTCTCTGAATGAGGTGTATGAGAAAATTCAGCTATTCCGCCTGTGGAACAGCAAATCCATCTCTCCCACAGAGCTGAAGAAAACCATTGCGGCTCTGAAGAAATACCAGATCATTGAAATTACCGCGGAGAGGGGCGAACTGGAGGGGGATACCAGATTCATTATCTACCCCACGGTAAATCTTTTATTGGACAGCCAGTCAATCGCGGCGATGCTCGAACAATACCAGGAGGAAGAGGAGGCAGCAGAGGATGGACAGATATCAAGCACTTTCGAAGATGTGTCTGAATAATTGGCACTATATCAATGAAAAGGTATTGTCTTTTCATGACGAAGTTAATTTCTTCACGGGTCATTCCGGCAGCGGTAAATCTACGGTTCTGGATGCCCTGCAGATTGTATTGTACGCAGACAGCAATGGACGAAGCTTCTTTAATAAGGCTGCCAAGGAGGATTCGGACCGTACCCTGATTGAGTACCTTCGCGGTATGAAGGTGGTTCAGGAAAATAACGAAATCAGTTATTTGAGAAATAAGAATTTTTCCACCACCCTGGTACTTGAGTTTAAGGACACCGAAACTCAGAAATACCAAAGCCTCGGAGTGGTCTTTGATGTGGATGTCAGTGTGAATGAGATCAGCAGACTGTTTTTTTGGCATACCGGGGAGCTGGCACCGAATCGCTACCGTGATGATGGAAAGGCATTCTCGATCAGTGAACTGAAGGAGTATATTGAAAGTAATTACACCGGGGAGAATTACTATTTCAGCAGAACCAATGAGAAATTCAGAAATGAGCTGTATGCCAATTTCTTTGGAGGTCTGCATCCGAAGCATTTTCCGGCACTGTTCAAGAAGGCAATTCCCTTTAAGATGGATATGAAGCTGGAGGATTTTGTGAAGAACTACATCTGTACGGAGAATGATATCCATATGGAGGACATGCAGGACAGCGTAGCCCAGTATACCAGATTGAAACGAAGGCTGGAGGATACCAGGAAGGAAATTGCGCTACTGACAGAAATTAAGGAGCAGTACGGACGTTATGAGGCCCATGGCGAGGGAATCAGGAAGTTTGGGTATGGTCTGGAAAAGCTGGAGCTGGCCTCTCTGGAAGCCAGGCTCAGGAGGCTTCAGATACAACAGACCGAGTACCGTGGTGATATGAAGCTGTTGGAGAATTCCATTTCTCAGCTGGAAGGGGAGCTTTCTGCCCTTCAAAAGGAAAGGGATGAGGTGGTATATGCAATCCAGAACAGCGGCTATGAGCATCTGGAAGCGGAGCTTGGGAATGTAAACCAGATGCTGGAGCTTCTCTACCGGAGCAAGGCAGACCTGGACAAAACCCTAACCCGGCTTGGGGATTGGCTGGATACCGATTATCTGGAACCTCCGATGCAGAAAACAATCCTGCGTATGAAGGAGTATGATGCATCACCGGAGGAAGTAACCCAAATCCAGGCAGAGCTTGCACAGGTACGAATCCGGCTGGAGCAGGAGAGGGTAGAGCTCTCCGGTATGGTTAAGGAGGAGAAGCAGAAATTGGGTGAGGTCCTCCATCAGACTGCAATGCTGCAGAAGGGGCAGAAGGCATATCCGGCCTATCTGCTGGAGGCAAAGGATATCATCACCAGAGAATTGGAGCAGATCTATGGGCTTCCCGTCCGCGTGGATATCCTTGCAGATGTCATCGAGATCAGGAATGACCTGTGGCGCAATGCTGTCGAAGGCTATCTGGGGAACAATAAGCTGGCGCTGATCGTACCGGCCGAATATGCCAGGACGGCAATCGGGCTGTTTGCCGGGCTGGATTCCAAGAAATACTATAAAGCAGCCATTGTTGATACGGAATGCGTTCGAAAGGACGCCCCGCCCCTCCGGAGCAATTCCCTGGCAGAGGAAGTGGAAGCGGCAACGGAGGATGCAGGAGCATATGTAAGCTATCTGCTGGGAAACGTGATAAAGTGCAATTCTGTGGAGGAGCTGCGCTGCCACAAAAATTCGGTTACTCCGGATTGTATGCTCTACCAGGGCTATCGGCTCCAGCATATGAATCCCAGAAACTATACGGAAGAAGCTTATATCGGACGAAGAGCCATTGAGCGAAGATTGGAGCAGCTGGATGGGAAGCTGGCGCAGTGCAAGGAGCAGTTGGAGCCCCTGGACCTAAAGCTGGCCGAAATCAGCGGACTCCTGCATAAAGAATACCTGCAGGACGGCACAGAGTTCTATGTGAGCCGGCTCGAAGAAGTACGCCGTATTCGGGAGAAGGAAGCGCAGAGGGAAGAGTACCGGCATAAAATCGAAGAGCTGAAGGAACGCAGCCTTGATGAATGGAAGGCGTCCAAGGAGCTTCTGGAGCAGGCGGTAAAGTCAAAAAGCAGGCAGAAGGAAAAGGCCGGCTTCGAGCTCCAAAGCAGGGAGAATGCCCTTGCTGAAGGGGCAAAGACGCTGCTTTCCCTGAATGAGGAATTACTGGAGAAGCAGAAGCTCCATCCGGTGGATGAAAAGCTGGAGGAGGCATATCCCTGGCGCTGGGAAGCGGGGAATGAGCCGGATTTTAAGAGCATGGAAAAGCTCCGCCTGGAGCTGCAGAACCAGAAGCAGCAGAGCGAGGTCCGGATGCAGGAGGAATATGACAGGCTGCTCCGAAAAAGAGAGCAGTACCATGGGGTATATGCTTACCGCGGATTTTCTCTGACCAGCAGGGAGAATAAGGAATATGACCAGCTCCTGGACAGCTTAAGCAGTGACAGGCTCAGCGAATTTACCAGGAAGGCCAATGAACAGGCGGTTAAGGCCGTACATCATTTTAAAACAGATTTTGTCTATAAAATCCGGGATGCGATTAAGGAAGTAATGCAGCAGAAGGAGGATCTGAACCGGATTCTGGCGCAGTTGGACTTCGGCAAGGATAAATATCGGTTTATTATCACCAGGAATAAAGGGGAGGACGGCAAATTCTATGACATGTTCATGGACGAGAATCTGGAGATTAATCCCCAGCGGCTGGCGGGCAATATGAATAACCAGATGGATCTCTTTACCCTGCAGCATCAGAAGGATTACAGCGGTCTGATCGATGAGCTGCTTGAGCTCTTCATGCCTCCCGAGAACAGTGATGGAAAGGCTTTGGAGGAGGCAAGAGCCAATATGGAGAAATATGCGGATTACCGGACCTATCTCTCCTTTGATATGGAGCAGCTGGTGGAGGGTATGCCTCCAATGAGACTCAGCAGGATGCTGTCGAAGAACTCCGGCGGAGAGGGGCAGAATCCTTTGTATGTGGCGCTGCTGGCAAGCTTTGCACAGGTATACCGTATTAATCTGAAGACAACCGTCCGGAGAAGACCGACCCCGAGACTCGTGGTCCTGGATGAAGCCTTTTCCAAGATGGATGCGGAAAAGGTGGGAAGCTGCATCGGCCTGATCCGTAAGCTGGGCTTTCAGGCAATCATCAGTGCTACCAATGATAAAATTCAAAATTATGTAGAAAATGTGGATAAGACCTTTGTCTTTGCGAATCCTAACAAGAACCGCATCTCGGTTCAGGAATTTGAACGGCGAGAATTTACCGGGCTTGTGCATTCCCAGGAGGAAGAGGACCGGGACTAATACCATATGTGTCCGGCTTTTATAAGTCATACTTATATTTTATATAATTTACAGGAATAAATAGATACAAATTTTTGAGGATATATGTTATAATAGAGAAGCTAAAATAGAATGAGATTTTGGAGGAAATGCTAAAATTTCTTCATTATATCATGAACAGGAAGCCGGTTCATGATCTTATTGCTTCAATCGGAAATTGCAGGCAAGCTTGCATTTCCTCATTCCGCTTTCAATATAATAAGGAGGTTGCTGATATGTCAGTCGGTCAAAGTGTTCCTCGCGTAGATGCATTGGACAAAGTAATTGGTAGAGCCAAGTATACCGATGATCTTTGTGAGAAGAATGCATATATTGCGAAGATTTTACATTCGACAATTGCAAATGGTATTGTAAAATCAATTGATGTTTCTGAAGCTGTGAAAATGCCTGGAGTGGTTAAAGTAGTTACCTGCTTTGACGTACCCAAATTCTATTTTCCTACGGCAGGACATCCCTGGTCCACAGATCCTGCCCACCAGGACGTGGCAGACAGACTCTTGCTTACGGACAGAATACGCTATTACGGAGATGAGATAGCGGCAGTTATCGCGGAGACCGAGATAGCTGCAAAACAGGCCCTGGAGGTAATAAAGGTAGAATACGAGGAGTATCCCTTCGTTCTTGATGTGCAGGAGGCAATGAAGCCGGAAGCACCTCAGATTCATGAAGCCTATCCCGGTAATATCCTGGCACATTCTTTCGTGCGCAGGGGCAATTATGAAGAGGCGAGCAAAGAGCCGGGAC
>JAEZFH010000282.1 GCA_023437885.1 Bacillota bacterium
TTAATGTATTTGAACGCTTTGAGGTGCTGGTAACCCTGATCTGTATTTTATCGGATTATATCGCCATTGCCATATTTGCAGTATTATTGCTTCGCTGCCTGGAATGGCTCTTTCATTTGGAGCAGTGTGAGTATCTGCTGATCCCTCTGGCAGTAGTAGTTTTTTATCTGACCTATTATTTAAGCAGCACCCAGTTCGAGTTTAATTATCTCTACCGGGTACTGCTGGTGAATTTGAATCTGATATTTGAATATGCCATTCCGGTGCTGGTAGCCTTTTTATGCCTGTTCCAGCGCAAGAAGCTGAAAAAGCAATATTAATGGAGTACGGGAACATTACCGGCAGATTATTCATAAATACGGATGTTGAACTCATCATCCTCGTACTTGTATCGAGAGCGGTTGATGTAATGCTGGGCAAGAGGGTCCTTTAGCTGATATACCCGGTGATACTCCTTGGTTTCCTGGTCTTTTAACGTCTCACAGCGGTTATTGTACAGGAATTGAATTAATTCATAGCAATCAATCCAGATTTCATTATTGCTTTCCTTCTGCGTTTCGTCAAAAATTAATTGTAAACCGAAATGCAGATGCGGTGTACGGATGTTATTGGCATTCTCATTGCTGCTGTAGCCGGTTCTTCCGAGATAGCCAATGACATCCCCGGCCTGGACGATGCTTCCCTCCTCCAGGGTTTTATTGTAAGGAAAGTTCTGCCGCAGATGAGCATAATAGTAATAGCGTTTCTTATCAAAGCTTCGGATGCCGATACGCCAGCCTCCATACTGGTTCCAGCCCAGCGCCTCCACATAGCCTGATTCAACGGCAATGACCGGTGTTCCCACCTGACCCATCATATCATGGCCGAGATGCTTCCGGCGAAAGCCATAGCTTCGGGATACCCCAAAATCATCAAAATGGCTGTAAGGATAATTCTTGGCAATCGGAAGATAGGCTTTCAGACCATATTTCTTCGTCCACACCTTGCCTCCGGGCGCATTCCCATCCGCTGCCTCGATCTCATAGGTGCCGACCATTCCGCCAAGCACCGCATCATAGGCATCAAAATAATACTTATAATATTTCATACCCTCAGTCAGAGTCTCCACCGTTTCCTGCTTTGTCTTAAGTTTTTCTGCAAGTTCATCCATATGCTTTGCTTTATATCTGGAAAAATCACCGCCGTATTTGTTACCGAGGATTGCCAGAAGTTCAATCCAATTTATTTTTACCTCCCCGTCCTGGGATTCGACATCATATTTGTAAGCGCGCACCATAGCTGCGCTAGATACATCGAAATTAACCCATTTTATATAATCATTTCCCTTTGCATCAGTGGATACGGAAATCGCCGGCTCCTGCTGCCGGAAATGAAACAGATAAATTGCCACGAGGGACAGAAAAACAATACACTCCAGGAGAATGATATGTTTTGATTTGACGTAACGGACCATGCGCATAAGACTTCCTGTATTACATAGTTGTAATATTTTATGTTGTCCCTCAGACATCTATGCCTATTGAAAAAGATCCCTTGTCATTTCGCGATTGAATTTCAAATAAAAATTAACCGAATCCTTGCTGTAATCAAAGGTTGCCAGAATTACCTCACGGATATCCTTGATACCCTTCTGTGTAAGCTGTTTTTCCAGCCAGGTTTCGTTTTTGCCTGTACTCTTCAGATTATCATAAAAAATCTTGCCATCAATAATTACATTGGTCAGAGGCATACTCTGGGTTGGATTCAGGTTCAGGTCTGAAGGAGTAACCGGTCGGTGGAGTACTTGCGGCAGGATACTTACAGTACCGTTTGATTCGAGAAATACAGTATGAACCTCTTCCAGATCATAATATCCGCTGAGCCGGCAGGCAGCAAGAAATTCATTGATATCAAGCTTCGCCTTCAATAAGTTCTTCTCATAAATCTGTCCGTCCTGATACAGGAGAAGGACTTGGGTTCCAAGAAAACGGCGAAGCTTCATTGATTTACAGGTAGCATAGGAAGCCAGCATGGAGAATATGGAAAAAACCGCCATGGCAACAAAGGGTTCCCAAAAGCTGTCAGTGGACATGACCGCCATCTCACCTGCGATGGAGCCTATGGTAATACTGCTGATATAATCGAACATACTCAATTGTGACATTTCCCGGTTTCCCATAATTTTTGTAAATACAAACAGAGAGATTAGGGTACCGAAGGCGGAAAAGCCTATTTTTACAAAGTTCATGAATGATACCTCCGATTGAAATAGTTGAATTAAAGTGGTGAAGAACATTCAGCTCATATACAATAGGATTTGTTGAAAAGCATAAAAATATGTTATGGATAAGGTAATACTTATTTATGCATATTAACAATATATTGCTAGAAAAAAGTTGGGAATTAGAGGACTGCTTTGAAATGTTAATAAAAGGAGGGCGTCTTTCGCCGTCAAGAGAAATGGATAAAATAATCCGATGATAGGGCAGAAGTGCTTCTGAGATACGCGGACCGAGAAAAATAAAATCAGGCTGATCCTTTCCTTTACACAGTCCGAAGGCTGCTGTAAGCATTCGGCTTGGGTAAGGGAATGGATCAGCCTTTGATGAATACGAAATCAAATGGCTTTTGTGACTAATACATCACTGCAATCAGGATGCTCCTCAAACCATTTTACAGCATAGCTGCAAGTGGGCTTTGCCTTGAGGTCATTTGCCCGAAAATAAGCTACAGCTGCCTCCATCAGCTTCCCGGCTACTCCCTGCCCCCGGAGGGAAGGATCGACGAAGGTGTGGTCGATGTTAACCACGCCTTCAGATAACCTGGGGAAGGTTACAACGGCGATCATATGGTTATTGTCATCATTCAGATAAATCTTATTTGCTTCCTGTTTAAAATCCATGGTATCATCCTTTCTGCTATGATTATGTATCGGAAAAGCAAAATTTTCATTTACTTTGATGAGCAGGGATATGACCGGTAGTAGCCATAGCCCTGCTCATCACATTCTTTCCTCCCGTTGCAGGAGAAGGACCGATATGGAGCAGCTTTTTCCAGCCGCAGTATACCGGCAGTAGGAACAGGCTGTTAATAAAGATCAATGACGCTAACAGGGCAGCCGTCACGGGCTTCCTCGGCGCGTTCCAGGCAATTTTCAGGAATATCTTCGTCTATCGCCTGGGATACCTCATTGTCGTTATAGCTGAATACTTCGGGACATACATCCACACATAATCCGCAGCTGATGCAGCCGTCCTGGTCAACCGATGCTCTCATGATAATTCTCCTTTCGAGGTAAAAATCATTCTCATTCTTAATAACTTACTGTAATACATGACTTTCATAATTAGTGCCTGCAGAGTTCCCGGCATGAATGGAGGCGGGAGCAGGCATATTAATTAGTATGCCTGATAATGGATATAATTATACCATATCTGCAAGTAACAACGATACCGGATTTTTGCGCAGAATATTATTTTACAGCGACTATGCATACGCAGACAAGAAGACTGTCAATATGATAAGGTCGAAATATGCACAAGAGCATATGATATGCTGCTTTACAGCAGAATGTGCACTCCCTACGGCCGGCATATGCACAGGTGCATATGGTATACTACTTTGCAGCAGAATGCTTACTCCCTCCGGTCGGCGCTGGTATAATGTCTATTGGCATTATACCATAGCTTTCCAGTAATTAATTTGATTTAAATCACAGGACGGATTCGGGAGAGGGAAGGTTTCTTCTTAACATAGTCCGCAGGAATAGTCCTTGCAAGGATTACCGGGTACATAGCTTCAAAGGCTTCTGATTTGAGCTGCCATTGACAGTCCCTTGTGGATGGAATAAAATGATAAAATACAGGAAATTCACAGCATATAAATCAGAAAGTAAGGAGATCAAATAATGATAGAGAAGGAATTATGGAAGCCCGGAAACATGCTGTACCCGATACCTGCTGTCATGGTAAGCTGCGGCAGTTCCAAGCACAAAGCCAATATAATTACCATTGCATGGGCAGGAACGGTCTGTAGCAATCCGGCAATGGTATCCATATCCATCCGGAGAGAGCGGTATTCCTACGATATAATTAAAGAGAGCAATGAGTTTGTCATTAATCTCGTAACCAAAGAGCTGGTAAAGAAGGCGGATTATTGTGGAGTGCGCTCCGGCAGAGATGTTGACA
>JAEZFH010000349.1 GCA_023437885.1 Bacillota bacterium
CTTGGTGACACAGAAACACTTCCGACTTTGGGTCCGTCCGGCAGACAGGAGCGTTTAAACTGCTGTGTAAAGAATCTTCGGTAAAATACCTTCAGCCATTGTAATATAACCTCATCTTCGTAACGGCCGGAAAATGCGAGTCTGGCCAGGCGGTACACCTTTGCCGGCTCAAAACCGAATCTCAGGATATAGTAAAGGAAAAAATCATGAAGCTCGTACGGCCCCACGATGTCCTCCGTCCGCTGTGAGATCTCCCCATCCTTGGGCGGCAGAAGCTCCGGACTGACAGGGGTATCCAAAATATCTCTAAGCACCTCACAAAGCTTCCCATCCGCTGCCGAATCCGCAAAATATTCCACCAGATACCGGACCAGGGTCTTGGGAACGGATGCATTAACTCCATACATGGACATGTGGTCTCCATTATAGGTAGCCCATCCCAGTGCCAATTCCGACATATCTCCGGTCCCTATGACAAAGCCGTTATATTTGCCTGCGATATCCATCAACACCTGGGTTCTCTCCCTGGCCTGGCTGTTTTCATAGGTCAGGTCATGCTGATTGCTGTCATGACCGATATCCCTAAAATGCAGCTCCACCGCCTCCCGTATCGGTATCTCCAGAAGTGTGACTCCAAGGTAATTCGCCAAATCTACCGCGTTCTGATAAGTCCGGTCCGTAGTACCAAAGCAGGGCATCGTAACTGCAACAATTCCCTTCTTATCTAACCCCAGCAGTTCAAATGCCTTATTGGTGACCAGAAGTGCCAGCGTAGAATCCAGTCCCCCGGAGATTCCTACCACCGCACATTTACCATTGATATGTGCCAGGCGGGTCTTTAAACCAAGGGCTTGAATATTGATGATATCCCTGCAGCGCTTCTCCCGGTCTGCCTTCACCGACGGAACAAAGGGTGCCGGATCGATATATCTGGTTAAGGTAAGCTCAGGAAGCCCTGCGGCATCTCCTCCAAAGGAGAAGGGGATCACCTGATACCGGTTCGTATTCTGTCCCAGATAGGTATGCATTCTCCTGCGTTCGCTTTTCAGTCTGCCCAAATCCAATTCCGTTGAAATCATTCCGTTCACGAAGGTAGTTGATTCCGCCAGCACCGTGCCATTCTCGGCAATCAAATTATGGCCTGCGAACACCAAATCCGTCGTGGACTCGCCTTCCCCCGCATCGGCATAGAGATAACCGCATACGAGTTTGGCAGACTGGCCTCTCACCAATTCCCTCCGGAAGGTATCCTTTCCGGTGAGTTCATCGCTGGCCGACAGGTTGGCGATCACCGACGCCCCGGCGATACAATGGGAGATACTGGGAGATTGGGGAATCCACAGATCCTCACAAATCTCTACCCCAAGGATAAATTCCGGCATCTCATTGCTCTGAAACAGAATCCGGGAGCCGAAATAAATTTCTTCTCCCATAAAATTAATGAGGATCGGTTCTACAATTCCGGAGGTAAAATGCCTTGCTTCATAGAATTCCGTATAATTCGGAATACTGATCTTCGGAATGAGCCCCAACACCTTTCCTCCCTGAATTACGGCAGCTGTATTGTAGAGCTTTCCCTTGACCTGATAAGGGAAGCCAACCACTACCACCGGCTCCAGATCCTTTGTAAATTTTGCAATTCTGATTACGCTTTCCAGAGCTCCGCGAAGCAAGGTGTCCTGGAGGAATAAATCCCCGCAGGTATATCCTGTGATACAAAGCTCAGGAAATGCAATCAGCTTAATTCCCTGCTTCTGAGCTTCATCTATAAAATCTATAATTCGGTCCGTATTATATCCGCAGTCTGCAACCCGGATGACCGGTGTCGCCGCAGCGACACGTATAAACCCGTCTTTCACTTTATCCTCCATTCTGCGCAGATCTCCTGCGCATGCGCAAGCCTTCCGCGCATATAGGAATCTTTCTATGTTTCATTATAAGATACATTGTCCAAAAAAGACAAGCATTATATATAAAATACAGAAAAGGGATATGCTGGTGAAATATCGGAAGCGTTCTCATAAGTCTTTGATAAGCAGATGTTTTTTATAAGATGTCCCATATGAGATATACCATTTACATTCTGTGTTATTTCAATTTATATTCTGCGATGAGACTAATCCTGTCCGTGAAGTCAGGCATTCGCGGACCTATACTTATCTTACAGGGAGGACTCTCCTATAAAAATAAAAGGAGGGGCATCGATGTCATTAAGTTAAGACAAAATCACTGACAAAAATGCATCCCCGCCCATTTTTCAACGTAAGGCGGGTTTTTTTGTTAGCCGCCGGTTTACGCGCAATTACTATGTAATTATTGTTTTATTGGTGAAATCTGTTATAATTTTTAAGAACGATAAACAGGAATTTGAACAGGAGAATATTAATGATTGAGTTTAAATACATAAAGAATTTTACAGAAGAACGAAGTATTTGGCAAGGTACAATCGATTGTTTATTAGTAAATTCAAAGTATCAAGGACAACTAATCAGGAGGATTAGATAATGACAATGAAAGATATTTTTAGCATTGGCAAAAAATATACTCCCATATCATTCGTATTGTCTGTTACATGTGTTTTTGTAAGTTGTCTTACCGTCTGGAATCATAATATATGGGAACTATTAGCCTATTGGTCAAATCCTCAATATCCATGGCAGTATCTCTCTGGAGCATTTGTACATGGTTGTTTGATATTTAGTGAATCACCAGTATGGTTTGTATGGATACATCTTTTCCTTAATCTATTAATGATTTTACCGTTAGGTATTTTATTGGAAAAGATATTAGGGTCAGCAAAGCTTATGGAATTATTTGTTTTTTCATGGCTGATATGCTCTGTCGTATATCAAATATTACTTTGGGATCAACATATTCCTGCATCTGGGATTTCAGCGATTGGCTATTCTTTTTGGCCGGGAACTGTATATGTTTTGCTTAAGATATTTAAAGAGAATAGAAATGCTTTTTTTCATCTACCAAGCAATTATTTTTATATAACAATTTTAAGTTTAATGGTGATAATGTTGATACCGGCAATCACGGGAATGGTATCGTTCGAATTACATATATCCGGTGTTATTGTAGGATTGATATTTGCTTTGAGAAATAAAAAAACAATCGATTTATTCTTTGATAAGCAGACTGCATATGTACCTTCAAAAGTAAATTTTGTAATATTAATTTGGCTGATTCCAATTGGGATACTGCTTATTGTTGGTTTATATTTATTAGAAATTATAAAAATATAAATTGGGAGAAAGGAAGCATTGATAGTTGACTTTGTAATGAAAAAGAATATGTATTTCAACATAAAACAGGGGGCGGCGGTTGTAGCTACCGCGCCCCCTGTTTTTATATTATCACAAAAACACAACCAGTCAGCACAATGATAAAGATTTTCCGTAGAGGGAGCATAAGTGCGAACAGATACAACTCTTTAATATCGTCAGTGGCGAAACTGCGCGGCAATGATGTGGCGATTGTTCCATATTCCCTTGCATCAGGCATAAAGCGAATAACGCGAAAGCGCATGGGGTAGGGTGACGGAAAATCCCACCGCCCCGTCCAGGTTTGGGAGCTGTTTTGCCCATTTTACTGGGTGTTTGCCCTCGTTTGCCCTACTGACTCCCATCCGCCGGTTAAACGGCATACAAACTATACTTCACAACTGCCACTCTCCCATCTTCATGGCCTCCGCAGAAATTTCTCCTCAGGGGTTTTGCTCAATTCGGCACGGCCGGAGGGAGCAGACCAGATCGCATCATAATCAATCTGATCATAGAATCTTGAATTGAAATCCAGGAACAGGGCATCGGTCTTTTTCGTATTGTTTGCAGCAATATCTTTCAAGTATGTATTGTTTCGAAATGCCGGTATTACATATAAATCTCTTGCATAGCCCCAGATATTTTTAAAATCTGCGATACGGTTGCGGATTGGACCGAGATTGCGGTAATAATGAGTATCAAATCTTGCCAGAGTGACAAGCAGACGGATATCACTGTCCGTTACGTAATCACCAAATAAAAAACGGTTGGTTTCCAGCCTCGCTTCGATTGTGTCCAGAGCATTATAGAAATCTTCAAAGGCTTCTTCATAAGCGGTAATTGACTGTGCAAACATCATTCGGTAAGTTGCATTATTTACATTCGGAAACAGCCAGTCATTCAACTCATCAATTTCCTGCCTTTTATCTGCCGGGTACAGATCCGGTATTCCTGGCTGAAAGTATGGTTCAAAGGCAGTTTCAAAATAATTGGTAAGCCTGTGATAATCGTTATTTACCACCTGTTTGGTTTTAATATCTACCAGAGCGGGAACCGTGCACCTGCCCTCATAGTCCGGGTCCGCATTATAATAGAGCTCACTGAGGAACTGCACCCCAAGAACAGGATCTTTCTTCTCTTCATCATATACGAATTCCCAGCCGTACTTCTTATTCTCCGAACTGTGGCCTACCAGGTTGATACCAATGATATCCTCCAGTCCAAGCAGCTCCCGCACAATGGAGGCCCGGTTTGACCAATGGCATCCCTTCGCCCAGATCAGCCGGTATCTGCCGCGCTCCGCCTTAAGCTCCTTCTCTCCTTCTCTAAAGGGTGTTGTAAAATGATTCTTCTGACGAATAAACGCTCCCCTTTCATCGATTTCCTTATCTATTTCCTTCGGTCTTACTCTGGGCTCGGCTTTCTGATTCTCATTACTGCTCATAGCTTCCAACTCCTTTTCTGAGATTACTGTAATGCTCCGCTTGATTTAAATCAATTTCAAATATTTCAAATCCAACTTCAATTCCGAGCATTTCCGTCACTGCTCATACACATTATCATGAAACCGGTAATGCTCCGGCAGGAGAAAACCGTTATCCTCCATCCATTTTGTCTCCTCGGCAGGTTTGTTAAACTTTACCATACCTGTTTTTTGTCTCCGAAAGCCGAATTTTTCATACAATGCAACGGTTTGGGGATGGGTATATAAAATCACATTGCATCCCTTTACCTGCTCCAGCAGACTGTTGATTATTGCCCTCCCGATTTGCCTGCCATGATATTCTTCCTCCAGTGCAATGTTATATATCGCAGCCTGGGCTATCCCATCGGAAAGGGCCCTGCCGCACCCGATCAACCGGTCACCGTCATAGGCAAAGGCTACTGCATAGCTGCGTTCAAAAACGGTTTTCTGCGAGGCCATATCCAAATGACTCAGACCATAAAAGGAAAGTATCCGGCTCACGCTTTCCCAATCCACCTGCTCCTTTGATGTCCTTATCTCTAATCCCATATAAACTCCCTTCTCCGCCGTCTTACCTGACGGCAGGCTTATTGATACTAATGTTCCTGTAACTTGCTCGCAGGCCTAAATTCAACGTGAACACTATGTCTTTCAATAATTTACATTAACCAATATTCCTCCGCCTTACAGCACCACATTATTCAACTATTCCTTCCTAATAAAATCTTTGTTCCGGATCCCTGCTTAAAACCTCCCTGCCGTGAGGACTGATCCAATCCTTCGTATCCGGTCCCTTTGGCAAAAGCTTATGAATATTTCCGGCTACGGCACATAGGTGATAATGCTTTTTAATTGCGTCAAACTCCGTAGTATCTCCAAAACCCGGGGTCTGATAGAGATCTCTTGCATATGCCCACAAG
>JAEZFH010000060.1 GCA_023437885.1 Bacillota bacterium
TGATTAAAAAGGAGGATTTGAAAATGAAAAAAATGAAGGGTCTACTGTCAGGGGTACTAATATTAATTATCACGACTGCTATGCTGCAAGGATGCAGCTCCACAGACACTGCCAAAGAAAAAAATGAGGATATCACCAGCAACAGTGGAAATGTTACTGTAGTACCGGAGGAAAAGGTTACGTTAAAGGTGCAGTTAATAGGTGATTTTAAGCAAGAAGATTCTACAGATCCGGTTTCCGGAGAAACTCGCAAAGGTGTAGCATATTTGGAAGAAGAATTTGAAAAACAAAACAAGAATATTGATCTTCAGTATATTATCATGGGTTGGGATGATTACCAAAAGAAGACTCAGTCAATGATGCTTGCCGGGGAATCAGACGTATACCAAGCACCCGGCATAGGAGCGCTTGCGGAACAAGACCTTCTTGAACCACTGCAGCCCTACATTGATAAGGACAACTTTGATCTTAATGCTTACATTGATGGTCAGGTAGATGGATGGAGAGTAGCAGGAGCAAAAGATAGTGAAACTCAGATTTATGGTTTGCCAATGATTGCAGATACCAGATTTATCGTATATGACAGGCAGTTATTTGATGAATGGGGGGTTCCTTATTTATCTGCAGAGCCAACCCTGGAAGAAATTATCGGTGCAGCTAAAAAAATGACAGGGACTAATCCGGTTTCTGGTGTTCAGAATTACGGTATTGTGTTCTCAGGAAAAGATGCCGGAGATACCATCATGAATATGAATGAGTACTATGGTGGAACATGGGGTACTGGAAATAAAGCCTCCGAACTGGTTATGAACTTTAATACCGATACTATGATAAAAGCAATGAATACAATGTTAGAATTAATTACCTACGCACCTACCGGTGTTATGGCTAACCAGGGAGGGGAATTGTTTGGTAAAGCAGACAATAACATAGCAGTTAATTTACGTTGTAACCCCGCAGTAATCACCAACATTAATACCCTTGGTCTGTCGGATCGTTATGCAGTAGCTCGCCTATTCATTAATAAAGAGGAAGGTATGGGTGGGATGTTTGCAGGAAGTCCTGTTGTTATGGCTGCAAACAGTAAGGTGAAGGATGCTGCGTGGGAATACATAAAATTCACTGCATCGGATTTCTTTGCTCAATATTTCTATGAAAATCAAAAGAATGAAGGGTTACCGGTAATTAAGAGTGCTTTAAACTTTGAAGGTATTTCAAAGGATAAAAATGTATCTGCTATTATGGATACTTTAAGATATTTGTGGACACCCCGTTATGTATACCGTGCCGGACAGGCACGCAGCATTTTGACCACTGCAGTGGAAGAAGTAACATTGAATGGTAAAGATCCTGCTGAGGTTCTTGCAGCTGCACAAAAAGAAGTGGACGAATGGATTGCAACGCAGTAATATTTGATATATGATAATACAATAATAAAAAGCGGTGTGGAGAAGACTGCACCGCTTTTAAATTTTAGGATGAAAGTGGGTATCAGTTTTATGAACCGAACTATGATTGTAGCTCATTCCGGATGTGATAATACAGTACAAGGCTCTATGGAAGGGATTATAGCTGCATTAAATCAAAATGTCGATTACGTTGAAGTCGATCTTAGAGTACACAAGGAAAAAGTATATCTATCCCATAATCTAATCGATGGCAATCAACTGGATCGATATACAACATTTCAGGATGTACTTAAATTGCTGGCACCAGAGAAATTAAAGTTGAATTGTGATCTAAAAGAACGAAGTGTCTTTGAATATGCGCTAAAAAATCTACGTGAATATGGTATGGAGGAGCGGGCTGTATTTACAGGAGAATATGAAAATAGCATAGATGCAAATGCAAAATATAGCTATTATTTAAATGTAGATAAAAAAGGACTGTATCTCTATAACAATGTTATTGAGGAACAGGATGCAGATAAAATTATTGATTTTTATAGAAATAGCAAAGATAAAGCCATGGCTGCATTAAATATTGATTACAGAATTATATCGCCTTCTGCAAAAGCGAAATTTTATAAATCAGGAATACAAATCAGCTATTGGACTGTCGATGATACTAATGATATTGATCATTTGCTTCAAAATAATGTGTTTTCAATTACAACCAATAACATTGCCTACGCTGTTTTAGCAAGGGAGCGTATTCAGGGAGCATAATAATATATAAAATGAGTCTTTGTAAAATAGTGATAAAACTATGAAACAAGGACTCTTTTCTTGATTTATTGGGATTGATTAGGAAAGTTTATCTTTATATTATGGAGCTAACATATTTTGATAATAGAGCTAACGAATTTTGATATAACTTATATACAAACTTAATCTAAATTAGCCTTGCTGCCAAAAGCTCGGTATTGTAAGGATGACATACTCTCTCTTTTTCTAAACTGGCGGGTAAAATTAGAGAAGTCATTAAATCCGACGGAATAAGCGATATCCGTTATGCTAAGATCGGTGGATTGAAGCATCTTACATGCCTGTGCAATGCGATGATTGATTAAATAGGTTTGCGGCGAAATACCTAGATTTGCTTTGAAAAGCTTATACAAATAGGTACGCTCGATTGCAACATGCTCTGAAATATCCTGAATGGTTATATTCTCGCTGTAATGCTTATGTATGTAATCCAGGCAAAGTTCAAAATATTGGGATTTCATTTTACTGCATGCCTGATAAGGGGTAATTTGACGAAAAAATTCACTTATATATAATTCGATTTCATTTTGAGAGCTATCGGATGTAAGTACAACATGGCACAATTCACTTAGTAGTGTTCGCATTTCTTTTGTTGAACATTTGAAACGAAACACCGGTGTCTGATATGTGTATTCCGATTGCTCAATTAGTTCGTCCAGTAATGTACCAAAAATACTGATCCAAAAATATTCCCAGGGCTTATTTTGATCCGGGTGGTAATTCGGTATCGTACCAGGAAAAATAAAAAAACCTGAGCCTTCTGACAAAAAGAACTCCTGATCTGAAGTTTTCAAATGACCATAACCATCGGTAATACAGTGTATTCGAAATTGCTGGCGGGCAAATGTAGGCAACACGCGATTTGGATCTGCCAGTTCCCAACCGATCGCAGAAACACAAAGCTTATCAGAATTCACAAGCTACCACCTTTCTTATAGATCAAAGTAATACTACAATATCATAAAATACTATAATATTCAACATTATGCACGATGAAAAAATCAGCAAAGACCCCGTTACACCTTTGCAGCGGGGTGTTTGCTAAAAAGGGGAGGCTATGCACTCGAAGTATTATGTGGTTTCATCAAGTGTTATATGATGCTTCAGAAGGGGGTACCTGGGAACTACAAATTAGTCTGGAGAAATAAGTAAAAGTTTTGTAACATTTTGTCGAATAATGCATAAAATATAGAGTAATATAAAATTAGGAGGGCTCTTATGTTTATGTATAATTCATATGGTGACAGAGAAAATTGCAGAGAAGAAAAGAAAGAACGTAAATACAATTTTGACGAGAGTTGCGTTATCGTAAATATTTTTTGCGAGGATAAGAAAAAGGAACACAAGTCAGAAGACGATTGCAGAGATGATTACAAAAAAGAAAATGAACGCAAGGAAGAAAAAAGTTGTGTTGTCGTAAATATTTTCTGCGAGGATAAGAAAAAGGAACACAAGTCAGAAGATGATTGTAGAGATGACTACAAAAAAGAAAATGAACGCAAGGAAGAAAAGAATTGTGTCACTGTAAATATCTTTTGCGATAAATGTAAAAAAGAGTGGTAATTATGATATGTATTAAGATATAATATAACTTAGCCCGTGCGGTTGCTTAGCCTATGCATGGGCTTTGTTAAAATATTTAGTAAAAAAGCCATTGCAAAATATCCTGCCGTAACACGTGATATTAGTATGCTGATGGAGAAAGAAATATTAGCAGGAGATGTAGAGGCGGTTATTCGTAAAAATGGCGGCCAGTTTCTTGAAGACTATCATTTATTCGATATTTACGAAGGTGCTCAAATCAAAGAAGGCTGCAAATCCATGGCATATTCCATTAGCTTTAGAGCAAAGGAGCGAACTCTGGAAGATAAAGATGTTGCGGAAGTTATGGATAAAATTTTAAATGGATTAAGAAAATTAGGTATCGAATTAAGGAAATAATCTACATTAGGAAGCTTTACTCAATAGAGATATAGAATTATATTTGGCTCAACTTATAAGGTTGGGCCTTTTTGTGCGACAGGGCAGCCGCACCAGTCATGGAAAAGTTCTGAAATCCTTGAATATAAACAAGCAAACAGCCCACCACTCCATTTGTACTTTGATAACTGAATGAAACTATGTTTTCTCGTTTTACACAGCTTACACTCCAGCCTCATTATATTACAAAAGATGCTAAAATATGTATTTATATATGGATAATATTGTGATAAAATGTATATAGTTTCTAAGATAAAAACCAAAAAGCAGCAAAAAATGGAAAGTATCACAAAGAAGGAGGAGTCATAATATGCTGATTACAAGTAAATCAACAGTAAAAAAGGATTTTCCGCTGGAAGCTTTGACCAAGTGCAGGAGCAGTGTTAATTTTATCGCAAGGAAAACAGAACCGAACAATGTAAAGAGAGGATTGCTAAAGGCAAACAAAAGAAGACCTACATTGTTTGAGGTGGAGAACCCTGTCAAAGGAACAATTTATGATACTTTTGATATTCGTGCTTTTACCCTGAACACAACAGTTCAGACCATTGAGCAAGGTAATCTCAACGCCTATGTCTCCTTGGAAGCTAATGCAAAATTCATTAATATGAGTGCAGATATTATAGATATTGATAATCAGACGGTTTTAGCAGAGTTACCAGAAAGCCAGGTTCAGAATAATAATTATCTTGAGCTTAACAACAGCTTTACTTTGGATGGAAGTGTAAAACCAGAATCGGTTGCAGCCATTGTCTACGCAAATTGGACTGCTGCTGATGGCAGTGTGGCAGAATTATCGATGCTGTGTGACCTGAATCTGATGGATCAGCGTTTGCAATATGATCATTTGCGTCCCTCGATAACGGATCACGGTGTAGTTATAGGTAATCCTCAGCCAACGGCCTATGACCCTATGCCACGAAATAATTATAACGATCATATTGTTGTGGCATTATTTCGAACACCTTCAGACCTGACGGATGTAAATTATATCTGTGGTTTTGGTAACCGTAATTCACAACCATATATTGGCATTCCGGCCAAAGGAATCTTTACCATGCCAAGTGGTTATGTTCCCTGCCTGACTGGAAACTATGCACCGAAAGCCATCTGTCTTCTTGGACAGAGAAAAGGCGGAGGAAAGCAACTGGCAGATTTTGTCCCGGAATATAATGCAGATCAATCCCTGATGCAGTTCAGTACTAATGGAAGTCAATTATTCTATGATATGGCTTGCAGCTGGAATGAGGAGTATCGAGAACCGGCAGGTTGGACTCCGACAGAGTTTGACTATGAATTAAAGCTTACCTTATATTTTCAAAAGGGAACAGCAGCACCGACACGTTTTGATGTTCATATCAGTTCTGTTGAGGGGGATGATACGGCAATTGAAAAGATACAGCCCCTATATATTATGTACGGATGTCTTGCGGCGGACACTCTGATTCAGATGGCGGACGGCAGCAATAAAAAAATCAGTGAAATCAAAATTGATGACAGTGTAATGGGATCGGATGCTCAGGTGTGGAAGGTGAAGAATACTTGGACCGGCACAGAAGATATTCTAATGTGTATTCGTACTGTTCATGGAATACTGAGAATGACGAAAAATCATCCCTTAGTAACAGATGCTGGGATAAAGACAGCAAGGGAGCTTACCGGAGAGGAGTATCTTCTGGATGCCAATGGGGAATTTGTTCAGATAGATGGTCTGTATGAAGAAGAGTATGCAGGAATTGTATGCAATCTGGATCTGTATCGCGATGGCTCTGAGACAGCACAGCAGCATCTGATGCTTGCCGGAGGCATTGCAGTCGGTGATAATGTTATGCAGAATCATATGGAGGAAATCTTATGTGCGCGGTAATCAACCGAATATCAGTTGGTAGTGTAGCAGTTAGTAAGACGGATGCCACCCATTGTCACGCGGATGCTGCCTGGGATGCAACAAAAAGCTCCGGGACGTACTCGGGATCGTACTTTATCTGGATTATCTTAAACGGCAGCCAATATGCAGAACAAGAAATTAAGAATTCTGGTGTCGGTGAAACGGATACCTTTGGTGGAATTGATTTTCAGATTGCTCCGAATGATACGCAAAGTTATTACTTACAAGTTGCAGATTCGACCAAGACTGTGAAAAGCGAAATGCAGATGTTGGTAATCAATACCTATTCTGGGGTGAGAAGTAGCTACGATGGAACACGAATCAATGTATTCTGGGACAAACCGTCGGGAAATGTCGGAGCTGGAATTCTTGTATTGACATCGATGGAAGATATCGTAATCAGCGAGGATATACTTACAAATTCCAGACACCTGTCCTGGCTCCAGAGCAGGGCGGATTTTGATCCGGATAACATCTGGACAATTGTGTTGAATCCTACGATGAACAATGGAGTTGTCACGGGTCCCGATAGTGCCTCTGCGTATCTGTATACTCAGGAGCCAAGTATAAGTGCGATCTTCTTAAAGCAGGGAAGCTTACAAAATAATAAGGCTACCCTTACGGTCAGCTTTACCCAGCCATATGATTGTTCTCAGCCGATATCTGTTCTTTGCCGCCTCTTCAAGGACGAGGAGGAACTGGTGGAATATACAGTAACAAATCCGATGCCGGCTTTTGTAAATAATGTATTTAGCCTGGATTTTGTGGTACCAGAGGATGCGATTGACCCTCATTCCATGGAGGCATATAAGTTAAAGCTTAATCTTTGTACCGCGAATGCAAGATCAATGCAAGAAAGCAATCAAAATGTATGTTGTCTTGCGGATACCCAGATCTTTAAACGAGGATATTATCCGGTGATTACGAATGGTATAGTTACTGGAATCGCCTACCGCCTGCAGTCAGATCAGGAGAGCAGTCTAGAGGTCTATTTCGCGCAGAAATTATTTGCGGAACCAATGAATCAAGTAATTACGAGTGGCGGATTAAAATTGGAGCCACAGGGCACGGGATATCTTCTTACCCTTCAGACACAAGCTGGAATATCCAAACCGGATTACACCTCATTTTTTGATCAGCTATCGACCAACAATATTATGATAAGTGGCTTATATTTGCTACAGGATGCTATTGCAAGAGGTGGTAACTTGCCGTTCACTGATCTGCTTTATTATCATTCAGGCGTGGATTCTGCCAATCGATGTGCAGATCTTCGTCCAGGGTTCACACTTGAGGTAGAAACTGAAAATTATATGCCTGTTTATGAGATTGATAAGCTTGATGCTGCCTCGGGGTTTGTTAGTACACATACTGCTCAGTATAGAATATCGACCCGAGATGATAACGGGGATGTTCGGTTGGAGTTTAACAGCTTTATCGACCAGTTTGCTGAGTATTTTGACGTTGCCTGCGGAAAGAATGCCGTTTTCGCCGGAGGGGTGTTGGATTTTTTTGTTAAAAATTATCGTCTGCCCTTGTATCGCATTATATATCCCCAGGGATTTTTGGCAAGTGATCAAGAGCAAACCCAATATCCTTCGGATAATATTCTTATGATCGGAGCAGCTGGTTATTCAGAATTATCTGATTACACGGGCAGTATCAATAATATGCCGGTTTTTAGTGATAATTCCAATGTTCCGGTGTTGATCTTCAGGGGAAGAAGCGCGCTATCTTTGTGGATTTCAATTTGGATCGAGGGCAATACGAAGCTGGTTCCCCTTGGAACAACCCTGGGCAAATTATTGGAGGAGCAGGGACATTATACCTTTGATTCTACAGCAGTTAAAGTGGAACGCGTCTCCTCCTTTGGATATGCGAGAATCTGGGAAAAGGCATGCGTAAAATCATTACCACTGATGTTAGGAGATAGGATTGAGGTGATCTAGGATGGGCGACGCATTTGTGTTCCAACAAGCTTATCAGGACAAGGTTACCATCTATAAAAGTAATGGAGCATTCTATTATGTCAATCGAGTATGCCAGGAGCCAGTGCTGACACTTGAGCAAAGCTTTGCCTTGGGAGGCACCTATATTTTTGCAGAGATTAACCATACTTTGCTGGAGGGGTTTTATCAAAAATTACTTGGCTACATGAAGCGTGCTGGGGAAGAACTTTCATTTTTGTGGATAACCAACCCAGCGCAGGAACTTTGGAACTGGAGCTGTTATTGGATTGCTTGCAGCTCCAAGCAATCCAAGGTATGGAGGCTGGGAGGCTATTCGGAAATGAAATTCGATGCCTACCGCTTGATTTTTCATGGAGAGAGTCAGATTCAATGCCAGAAGGATACTCTGTTGTTTACCCTGGATTCTGTCGCGCGAGAACAAAGCATAGCGACCGCCCCCGCAATGGTTCGTATGAATAATCTGATGTGTCAAATCTCTGATAGGGGGATTGCTTTGAGCTTTGGGGAAGCAATTACAGGTACCCTGGAGTTTGAACTGGAAGTGATGAGTGACGGTGTGGCCGATGTCTTTGAACAGATGAATGCCTGCATCAAATATTGTGCCCCACTAGGAGAAACAGTAATAGCACCTTGGAGGCAGGGCAATCTTGGGACAATCTCCAGCCCTGTACTTTTTTGCACAAGCAATTTAAAACTGCAAGGGCAGATACACCCCAACGACCTGCAGAATCATGATCTTACATATTTTCTGTTATATAGAGCAACAGAGGCGAGTAATCTCTTTGATTCTTCCTTTGTTGATATCGGAGGGCAGCAAAAAAAACTGCTCTTAGGGACCGACGCCAGGATGGTTTTTGAAAAAATCCCAAGATATATCTATTATGATACAAAAAATAAGATCTACGCCGGAGCTCAGACCTATTACCTTGGATTTGCAGGAAGCTATTATCTTCAAAATGCTGAGAAGCACCTCTTGTGTGGACTTTCCGGAACAGAATTCCTGGATATCACGAAGGCAGCTTCCTTAGAAGTCTGCTTTCATTCCAATCAAAATAGCTTTTTTGGAGATCAGGGGCAGCAAGATTTATGCACGACCTCCTGGGTAAGCTTTCCTCAAAATAGTTGGTATTATTCCCAGCCTGAGATTGCACCCATGTACTCTGTCAATGATGAAG
>JAEZFH010000063.1 GCA_023437885.1 Bacillota bacterium
ATGTGCTATTGTATCTTACAGCAGAGTTGGTCTTGGACAGGAACGCGAAGAGGCTGAACTTAAGATAAACCGTCTTGAGGCTCAGAAGCAGGAGGAGCTGGAGCGTAAAGAGGAGATTGCCGAGTACAAGGCATATACCAAGACAAATAAATATATTGAGGATATGGCAAGGGATAAGCTGGGGCTGGTTTATGAGGATGAGATTCTTTTCGAAGCCGAGAAATAAAGGGTTGACAACCATATGGAAAGCAGTTATAATTAGGTTCGTCACTTTGGCGAAGTAGCTCAGTTGGCGAGAGCATGCAGTTCATACCCGCAGTGTCGGCGGTTCAAATCCGTCCTTCGCTATTTTTATTTCTTATTAATAATAAGACAAATGATTTGCCATTTGTTGCAAACATAGGACGAGTATTTTATCAGGGAGCTGTGAATAACAGCTCCCTGTTTTGATTCTTCCGTTTTGTCATGGTCTTAATCTTGATTAGCTCCCTGTATTCGGGAATATCGCCTTTTTGATGGAAATCTTGTCAAAAAGTTTTTGAAATTGAAGTTGGTCTTTTGACAAAGATTTTATAATTCCCTGCCTATAATTACAACACGATCATCATCTTGAGGACTGGAAAGGGAGTTAGAGAAGACTATGAAAAGAAAAAAGATATTAATTCATTTGATCGGTATCCTGGTTGCAAGAGCAGCCTTTTATTCTATGAATCCATTGGCAATCGGCTATTTCACTGCGGCATATCTTGCCGGGACAGGAGGAGGCTGGGCATTAGCCGCCGCATTTCTCGGTATTCTTACCAGTATGGGTACAAATGGTCAGTATGGCATTGACAATTCAGGAATATTAAAATATTCCCTTACACTGGTCACCTCGATAATTATAATGGAGACCCCCTTGTTCAAAGACAGGAAGATACCAAAACCGATTCTCTATCTGCTGCCCTGCGTCTCTTTGACCCTTTTCTCCCTGCTGGAGGTTACGGCAGGAGGTCCGGTCAGCCATTATGTAATTATGGCTTTTCTGGAAGGGCTGATTGCCTTTATCTCGGCAGGAATATTCAAACAGGGAATTGATTATTTGCTGGAAGCCCATAAGGGCAGCCGGATGAGCAATGAACAGATGGTCAGCATGGCATTGACCATTGCGGTATTGCTGTATGCCATTCCTGATCTGAACAGTGATTATCTGGCGCCTGCCCAGACGGCAGCTTATTTTCTCATCCTGTATTTTACCTATAAATACGGCGCCGGACAGGGTACCATAACAGCAGCTCTCTGCGGTTTTGCGCTAAGCCTGAGAGGAGCCTCTGCCGCGGATATCGGAATATTTACAATGATGAGTATTCTTACGGCAGTGTTCCGTGAGATGGGGCGCTTTCCCTGCGGGGCGGTATATCTTATCACAGCCTCCGCCATGGGGTTTCTGAATGAAAAAATGGAACTGAGCCTGAAGGAAATCGGGGCGCTGCTTTCTGCGGTTATCATATTTCTTTTGCTCCCGGGCAATATAATTTACCGTACTGACGCTGCCGGAGGGACCGGGCGCCAGGAGCAGCTTGCCTCACAGAACTTAAAGAAAATAGCCAGGCTTCGAATGAAGATCTTTGCCGAATCCTTTTTAAAGCTGTCCAAGACGCTGGATACCATAACGGAGAAGCAGACAAGGCTGAAGCAGAAGGAAATCAATCATATCTTTGAAGAAATCTCCGAAAAGTTATGTAAGAATTGCGAGCAATGCACCTCCTGCTGGGAGAGCAGCTTTCAGCAGACCTATCAGGCTGCCAGCATGATGTTTGAAGTTGCTGAAAGGAAAGGAAAGATTTCGGCGGAAGATATCCCGGCCCATTTTCTTGACAGCTGCATCAGCGTGGAGGATTTTATAAGTGAGACCAACCGGGGCTTTGAAATCGCGAAACTGAACCATATCTGGCAGAACAGGATCTCTGAGAGCCGGGAGGTTATCGCTGAACAGCTCAAGGAAGTATCCAGTGTGATACAGGATATCTCAGGTGAGATTTATGAGGCCGCGCAAGCATCCCGGGCAGAAGAGGAACGGGTGGTGCGCAGGATGAAATCAGAGCATATCGCCGTGAAGGATATTACGATACTGGAGAGGGAGGATAAGCGCAAGGAAGTTTACCTAAGCGCCGCCTGCCGCGGGGGAAGATGCATTACGGCGAAGGAAGCGGCTGTGTATGTCTCGGAGGCACTGGGAATCCGGGTGAGGGCTTCGGAGGCCTCCAAATCCGTCATTGCAAAGGATTATGATAATTACTGCTTTCTGGAGGAGACCAAGTTCAAGGTGCTTTCAGGTGTTGCCAGGGCGATGAAGGAGAGTGTGTCCGGTGATAATTTCTCCATCCTCCGCCTGGAGACCGGAGAGTACATGATTGCCTTGTCCGACGGTATGGGAACCGGGAAGGAAGCAGGAGAGGAAAGCGAGACGGTTATGTCGCTGCTGGAGCAGATGATCGAGGCCGGCTTTAAAGCGGAGACGGCCATTAAGCTAATCAACTCCAGTCTGGTGTTAAAATCAGACAAGCAAACCTTTTCCACGATTGATATGAGTATTGTCAATCTGTTTACCGGTATGTGCGAATTTATCAAAATTGGCGCCGCAGCCACCTTTATTAAGCGCGGAGACTGGGTTGAGACGATTGCATCGACAACGCTTCCCATCGGGATGTTCGGCAGTGTGGATTATGATACCGTAACAAAGAAATTGTATGAAGGTGATATTATCGTGCTGCTGACGGATGGTGTGCTGGATTGTATTCCCGGTGAGAAGAAGGAAGCTTTTATCGAGCAGCTGCTGCTGGAGACGAAGAGCACAAATCCTCAGGAGATTGCCAATCGTATTTTGGATAAGACGCTTTCCCAGAGTAATTATGTGCCAATGGACGATATGACCGTAATAACGGCAGGAATATGGTTAAAATAAAAAGGGAATTAAAATATGGCATTGAAATATAAATGCAAAAGAGGTAGAATGCTATTATTATCAGTCTGGACTGTATAATACCAATCTCTAATTGATGGAGATTGGTATTATACAGGTACAGATATTATGTTCCTGTAATACCTGGTTTTCGATTACAGGAGCACGTATTAAAAAATATAACTTCCATGGAATAGGAAAGAATGATTCGCAAAATCAAGTCTTATATTGAACAAAACAATATGCTTAAGTACGGGGATAGGATCGTCCTGGGGGTATCCGGAGGCGCCGATTCTATCTGTCTTTTGCATGTGCTGAAATGCATGCGCAACGAATATGGACTGTCATTTGTGATCGTACATGTTAACCACGGGATTCGGGGAGAGGAAGCGGAACGGGATGAGAATTATGTCAGAGAGCTCTGCCGGAGGGAAGAGCTTGAATATCTGAGCTTTTGTTATGATGTGCGGGCACTTGCGGATAAGGAAGGCATGAGCGAGGAGGAGGCGGGACGAAAGGTTCGTTACGACACTTTTTTGCAGGTTTGCAAAACATATGGGTGTAATAAGATAGCAATTGCGCATAATAGAAACGATAATGCCGAAACAGTGCTTTTCCATCTGTTCCGGGGCGCTAATCTCCGGGGATTGACCGGAATAGATGCAGTGAGAAGCCTCCCTGCGGATTTTGGTAAAATTACTTTGATCCGTCCGCTGCTGGATGTTACCCGATCAGAGATTGAGGCATATCTTAGCAGGGAAGGAATAACGTTTCTTACGGATTCCACCAATCTGAAGGAGGACTACAGCAGAAATAAGATCCGGAACAAGATCCTTGCCTATGCAGCAAAGGAAATCAATACCAGGAGCATTGATCATATCACGGAGGCAGCGGGAGCACTTCGCGAGACCTGGGATTATGTGAATTATAATATCCTTAGCCGCTGCGAGTCATTGGCAAAGAAGGAGGGAGCGGGCTATCGTGTCCGTGCCCGGGAGCTTGGCGGGGAACATATCGTAATTCAGAAAGGAATCATCCGTCTGCTTTTGGAGGAGTTGTCCGGCGGTAAGAAGGATCTGGAGGCAAAGCATGTGGATGCAGTACTGTCCTTAATGGATAAGCAAAGCGGAAAACAGGTGCATCTGCCCTACCATGTTGCTGCCAGACAGGAATACGGTGATATTATTGTTTATCAGACCGCAGTCAGTGCGGTGGCAGAAGGGGAAACGATTACAGAAAACGGCTTGCAGGAATCGATTTTACCGATTAAGATTAAGATACCGGGAAGAACGGAGATCATACCCGGCATAAAGTATCTGGAAACAGAGCTGATCAGCTATAAAAATAATCTGCACATACCGAAAAGTAGTTGTGCGAAATGGTTTGACTATGATAAAATAGAGAATGCTGTTGAGGCCAGGACGCGAAGAGAAGGGGATTACCTTCAGATTAATACCTCCGGTGGCCGAAAAAAGCTAAAGGATTATTTTATCGATCACAAAGTTCCGCGTGAGCTCAGAGATCGCCGGCTTCTCATTGCCGATGGCAGCCATGTTATGTGGATTGCAGGAGAAGAAGACCGGATGAGCGAAAAATATAAAGTGGATGAAACTACAACAAAGATACTGTTGATGAAAATGTTTGATAGGGAGGAAAAGGATCATGGGATATAAGGAGCATAAAATAAGAGTAATGATAACAGAGGAGCAGATTAATCAAAGGATACTGGAGCTTGCCAAACAGATCAGTGAAGATTATCAGGGTGAAAGTGTTCACCTGATCTGCATCTTAAAGGGCAGTGCATTTTTCAGTTGTGACCTGGCGAAACGTCTCACCATTCCTGTGTCCATGGATTTCATGTCAGTATCAAGCTACGGCAGCGAGACGGTCAGCTCGGGAAGAGTTCGCATCTTAAAGGATCTGGATGAATCAATTGAGGGAAGAAATGTGCTTATTGTGGAGGATATTATAGATTCCGGGCATACACTGGCGCATCTGAAGAATTTACTCGGGACCAGAGCTCCGAAGAGTCTGGAAATCTGCTCGCTGCTGGATAAGCCGGACAGAAGAGTTACCGATGTGGATGTGAAATATGTCGGCTTTGTCATTCCGGATGAGTTTGTATTGGGCTATGGCCTGGATTATGACCAGTTTTATAGAAATGTACCCTATGTGGGAGTGGTTGAGGACTAAGTGTCCTACATTATTTGCACCGGCGATAAAAGCAATAAGGCGCGCTGTGTTCCTGTGCATAGGATACTTTAATACAATATGCATATTCAGAGGATGCATGGGAAGTGCAGTATAAGGATGAATTCATAGAAGCGGGAGGGACTTTGCCGTTCCTTCTGTCAGTATAGCCATAAAGGAGGTTGTTTAGTGAGAAAACAGATGAAAGGATATGGTTGGTATATCATTATTCTTCTTATTGTGATTGCGACGTTTTATATCTCGAATAATATTGAATTAGGCAATCAGAACGAATATTCGAAGACGCAATTTATGAATGATATAGGGAATAACCAGGTGAAATCCATCGATATCTACCCAAATGAAGAGGTGCCGACCGGTGATGTTACGGTTACCTTGAAGGATGGGAAGAATGCCAGTTTTAATGTGCTTGATACCGTAGAGATCGAAAAGATTGCTGCGGAAGCCGGAATAGATGCGGTCACCCATCCGATTTCCAAACCGAGTTGGTTCTTGACCTCGGTATTGCCGTATATCCTGGTGTTTATTATTATTATTGTATTATTTTCCTTCCTCTCCAATCAGGCATCCGTCGGCGGAGGCAACAGCAAGGTTATGAACTTCGGCAAAAGCCGCGCCAAGATGACAACAGAGGAGAACAAGAATACGACCTTTAAGAATGTGGCGGGTCTGGACGAGGAAAAGGATGAATTGAGGGAAATCGTGGATTTCCTGAAGTCCCCTAAGAAATATATTCAGGTAGGAGCCAGGATTCCCAAGGGCGTATTGCTGGTGGGACCGCCGGGAACGGGTAAAACCCTGCTGGCAAAGGCTGTTGCGGGAGAAGCCGGAGTTCCCTTCTTCTCGATCTCCGGATCTGATTTCGTGGAGATGTTCGTCGGTGTCGGTGCTTCCCGTGTGAGGGATTTGTTTGAGGATGCAAAGAAGAATTCTCCCTGTATCGTATTTATCGATGAAATTGATGCGGTTGCAAGACGCAGAGGAACCGGCATGGGCGGTGGTCATGATGAAAGAGAGCAGACACTGAACCAGCTGCTTGTGGAAATGGATGGCTTTGGTGTGAATGAAGGAATCATAGTCATGGCTGCAACCAACCGCGTGGATATTCTGGACCCTGCCATACTGCGTCCCGGACGCTTTGACCGCAAGGTTACCGTTGGACGACCGGATGTGAAGGGAAGAGAAGAGATCCTTCAGGTTCATGCAAAGGGAAAGCCCCTGGGAGATGATGTGGATCTGAAGCAGGTAGCCCAGACGACAGCCGGATTTACAGGTGCCGATCTTGAGAACCTGATGAATGAATCTGCAATTAATGCTGCCAGAGAGAACAGAAGCTTTATTACCAGTGAAGATATTAAAAAATCCTTTATTAAAGTGGGAATCGGTACCGAGAAGAAGAGTAAGGTTATCACTGAGAAGGAGAAACGGATTACCGCTTTTCATGAGGCGGGCCATGCAATTATGTTCCATATCCTGCCGGATGTGGGACCGGTTTATACGGTATCCATCATTCCTACCGGGAACGGAGCGGCAGGCTTCACGATGCCTCTTCCGGAAAAGGATGAGATGTTCAATACAAAGGGCAGGATGCGTCAGGAGATTATTGTTGATCTGGCAGGAAGAGCAGCAGAAGAGCTGGTATTTGATGATATTACCACGGGGGCTTCCCAGGATATTAAGGTTGCTACTAAGACGGCAAGAGCCATGATTACCCGTTACGGCTTTTCCGAGGCAATCGGTATGGTGAATTACGATTATGATGATGATGAGGTGTTCATCGGAAGAGATCTGGCACATACCAGGAGCTACAGTGAAAATATAGCAAACCGAATTGACGATGAAGTGAAAGCGATTATTGATGACTGTTACCGGGAAGCAAAGCGTATCCTGGTAGAATATAAGGAAGTACTGGATGCCTGTGCCCAGCTTTTGATGGAAAAAGAGCGTATCACCAGGGAAGAATTTGAAGCATTGTTTGATACAAAGAAAGAGTTGGAGAGCCTTGAGGCATAGTATTACTTTACAATCACAAGGATTGTGCATAGTGACGAAATAATGACAATAATTTTGTAATGTTTGTGCACACTTTTGTCGAATGACATGTTATACTATGCTTGTAAACCCCAATACATTATATAGTTTTTGCTACACCCCCATAAGTAACAAAAATACCTTCTCCGAAAAAGGACAGTCCCATAACTGTCCTTTTTTACTGTTCCAAAATATGATATTTTCATGCAGCAGTGTGCACACTGCCTGCTGTGAGTTTCTGCCAGAGTGTAAAAATCGATATAATCTCCTAAGGTTCTGCGCATACTGAATTGGAGGGATGGAGAAGAAATTGGACCGCGGTTAACTCCGGATGGAAACAACGAGTGATATGCAAACCGGTAAGGTATCTGTTGGATGCCGTGCCGGTTTCAATTCATCGATGGAGGAATTACCAGGTTTTGCTATTAGGGAGGTAGGTATGCTGCTAATTTATAATCGTTTTTTGAAATATACCTTTTTGTTTCTGACCGGAGGCTTCCTCTACGGAGGAATTGAAATCTTAAGCCGGGGTCATTCCCACGTATCCATGCTGGTAGCCGGGGGTATCTGCTTTGTTCTGATCGGTTCCCTGAATGAAGTATACTCCTGGAACATGTCCATGATCAGCCAGATGGCTGTCTCCGCGCTGATTGTAACTGCGGTTGAGCTAATCGTAGGTATTATTGTTAACCTGTGGCTGAAGCTGGATGTCTGGGATTATTCCAATAAACCCTATAATTTTCTTGGACAAATCTGTCTTCTGTACACAAATTACTGGTTCTTCCTTTCCTTGCCTGCGATTGTGCTGGATGATTATCTCCGGCACCTGCTTATGAAGGAGGAAAAGCCCCATTATAAATTTTTTTAAGGAATCAGTACGCAATATTTATCCAGTAACGCAACCGGGTGGTAGGATAATTTTGAAGTACGAAGTCCGAGGTCACCCACATCCTCTTCCCGGTTGATATACTGGATACCGTAGTTGTTTCTCATATCACTGGAAAATTCCTTGACAATCATCTGATAGGAGCCGGGATAATCCCGGTTGGCTTTCTCGATGTGGCAGTATAAGGTATCCTTAATAATCTCACCGATGGACAGGGCGACAATGACACCGTCAACCTCGATGTAGGCTCCCGGGAGCCGGAATTTTTCAAGATAAGGAATAAGCTCCAGGGTTCTGGCTAATTCTTCCTGGGCAAGGGATGCTTCTTTTCCATGATTTTTCTCATAATCCATTAAGAAGTCGACTACTCTTGCTGAATTCTGCGGCGTTATTCTGTGATAGGAATAGTTTGGGAACAGCTTCTTGAACTTATTGATATGATTTCTCTGACCGCTGAATTTTCTGCCTGCCATATCTGCCAGGTCATTCGCATTGTAGAGATAATCTGCCCAATCGCGGTTGGAGGTGCAGGGCTGTGTTCCGCCGTATTCCTTTACCAGAATGGGAACCGCTTCCTCCGGAACGGTACAAAACCACTCAGGGATACCCTGTACCTGGCAATATTCCTTAATGGCATCCATTGCCTTCGGAAGGGAACCGCCCCCGACAGGAAAGGTAAATGAGGTCCGGTTTAAAAATTTAACTTTATATAAAATCATATCGTCAAAAATCGTAAAGCAGGATTGATAGAAATCCCGCCACATATACAT
>JAEZFH010000385.1 GCA_023437885.1 Bacillota bacterium
GATATGCACTGTCCCGGAAGGATTTGGTTGGCAGAAGGGCGCTGATCTTTGTTTTTACGTTTACCATGTTCTTTAACGGAGGAATTATTCCGCTTTACCTGACCATTCGGAATCTTGGAATATATAACACTATTCTGGCGATGATACTGCCGGTGGCGGTATCTGCCTACAACCTTATTGTGTGCCGCTCCTTCTTTTCCTCAGGGATACCGGATGAATTATTGGAGGCTGCTAAAATTGACGGCTGCAATGACTTTGGATTTTTCTTCAAAATAGCGATTCCACTGTCAAAAACAATCATTGCGGTTATGTGCCTGTTTTATGCCACCGCCATGTGGAATCAGTTCTTCAATGCGCTGATGTATCTGCAGGACGATGCCAAGATGCCCCTTCAGGTGGTGCTCCGCAATCTTGTATTGATGAATCAGGCAAACCAGATGGGCTCCTCCGGAGACGCCCTGGTAACAAAGCAGAAGCTGGCGGAGCAGTTGAAATATTGTATCGTTGCCGTATCCGCAGCGCCGCTGCTGATCGTGTATCCGTTCCTGCAAAAATATTTTGCCAAGGGTGTTACCATCGGTGCGGTAAAGGGATGATTTGCCGTAACAATTAAGTAGAATTAATTCTGCTCCAATGACTGGCCAGCATGGAACGGATTAAGATGTAGATAAATAAATGGGAGGATAAGTTTATGAAGAAAAAAATAATAGCTTTACTGCTAAGTATGACCATGGTTCTGACTATGTTAAGCGGATGCAGCGGCAGCGCGGATACAAAAGGAACGGACAGCAACGACAGCAAAGGGCAGGCAGAAACCAGCTCCGACGGCTCCGGGGCAGACAGCAGCTCCGGACTGACTGCCGAAGAGCAGGAGGCGCTGGATGCGGGACTCATCAATCTGGACGGAACCTTACCGATTATTAAGGATCCCAAGGCATTTGAAGAGAAATACGGTAAGATCTCGGCACTGATTGTTAATACGGCAGAACGTACCGTTCCGGTTGGCGAGCTGGCAATGTGCAAGAAATGGTTTGAGGATACCGGCATTGAGTTTGACTGGCAGGCAATACCCCAGGAAGGTGCACAGGAGAAGATTAACCTGATGCTTGCCTCCGGAGAAGAGCTCCCCGATGTATTCTGGAATTTCGGTGACGGAAAATCAGGCAATATCATCGTTCAGTATGCGGATCAGGATATTTTCCTGCCAACCGAGGATTTGATCAATAACCAAATGCCGAATCTAAAAAAGGTTTTGGATGACAGTGATAATTATTGGACAGAGATTACCGCACCTGACGGACACACCTACGGCTTCCCCTATATCGAGGAGATGTACGGACTTGTACTGACTCCCGGCCCCTTCTTAATCAATAAGACCTGGCTGGATAAATTAGGCTTGCAGGTTCCTACCACCGTGGACGAGTGGGTGAATTGTCTGAAGGCGTTCCGTGACGGCGGAGATCTAAACGGCAACGGAGTGGCAGATGAAATTCCCATGGCCTCCTGGTTCGGTGCAACGGATACCTTTGGCTCCTACAATCTGTTTTACCGCTTAACCGGAGCCTTCGGATCGGCAGATTCTTACTGCGGCGGCAATGCTTATGCAGATCATTTACGTCTGGTGGACGGCAAGGTTACCTTTACCGCAAAGGATGAGGCCTTCCGTAAGACGGCAGAATTCTTTAATATGCTTTACAATGAGAATCTGATCTGGAACGGTTCCTTCGAGGCTGATGAAAGTGCTTCTTATAAGTCCTCCTTAATTAAAGAGGAGGTTGCCAGAATCGGAAGCTTCGGCACCTGGACGGATCAGGAGATCACGAATCTGGATGTACATGATGAATATGTGGCAGTTCCCAGGCTTAAGGGTGTAAACGGCATGACCGGTTTTGAGAATAACTTTTCAGAGCTTCAGGATTCCTCCAATACAGCAATTACCACCGACTGCAAATTCCCTAATGTAATTGCAAAATTCGTTGACTACATGGTAGGAGATCCGTATATTTCCCTTCAGTCAAACTGGGGCGCGGAAGGCTACAATTATGTAAAGGATGACAACGGCGTACTCAGGACACCGTTGGATGATCAGGGCAGATATGTAGCTCAGTCAGAATTCGACACCTTCGGCACAGCACGTGTGAATTCCACTACCTGCCGCGGCTCCATGGTAGTATTGAACGAATACTATGAGAAATACGCAGGCTATGCTTTTGATGCAGTTCAGCTTCTGGAAAACCAGAAGATCAACGGAAAAGATGAGGTTATGGCAGAGTACGATTCCATGCCCCGTGCTATGATGACCACGGAGGAGGTTTCCAGACTGGCGCAGATACAGCCCACCATTTCCGATATTGTTGACCGTTATATTAACCAGTGGATTACCGGCGGAGTAACCGATGATAACTGGAATGCTTACCTTGCCGAGTTGGACGGGGCCGGCGTAGCCGATCTGGTTTCCATGTATCAGACAGCAGTTGACAGAAGTAAGAAATAGGAAAAAAACCAGGAAAGAAAATTTCAGATGCGGATTCTATGAAAATTAGAATCCGCATTATAATAGGAGATATCGCTATATGAACATACAAGAAAAACGTAATCAAAGGCCCAAGGTACATTTTACACCGCCGGTCATGTGGACCAATGATCCCAACGGAATGGTCTATGTGGATGGTGTTTACCATTTGTTCTACCAGCATTATCCGAAGGAGGCAGTCTGGGGACCGATGCATTGGGGGCATGCAACCTCCAGAGATCTGCTGCACTGGGAGCACCTGCCCATTGCATTGTATCCGGATGAACTGGGATTGGCCTTCTCCGGAAGCTGTGTGTATGATACTCATAATACCTCCGGCTTCGGAACAGAAGGGGAAGCTCCGTTGGTGGCCATCTATACCAGCCATGACAGCGCAACTCATATGGAGCATCAAAGCATAGCCTATAGTACGGATCATGTACATTTTGAAAAATGCTATGGAAATCCGGTGATACCCAATCCGGGATTAAAGGATTTCAGGGATCCCAAAGCATTTTGGAATACCGCCTTGAATTGCTGGAGTATGGTGCTGGCAGCAACCGACCGTGTGAATTTTTATTGCTCCGGGAATTTGAAGAGCTGGGAGAAGACAGGAGAATTCCTGATCGGAAGCAATGGTCTGTATGGCATATGCGAATGTCCTGACTGTTTTCCGGTGGAAACCGAAGACGGGATCAAGTGGATGCTGATTATCAGCATGATCATTGAATCGGAGGATAAGAAGACCAATCTTCATAAAACCCAGTATTTTATCGGAACCTTTGACGGAAGAACCTTTACCGAGACGCAAAAAGCCGAAGGCCCTTTGTGGCTGAACTATGGACCGGATCATTATGCCGGAGTCACCTTTCAGAACCTGGAGAAGCCGGTGCTGATCGGATGGGCAAGTAATTGGGCTTATGCAGGTGATGTTCCGACGGACGGATACCGGGGACAGATGAGTCTTGCCAGTGAAGTGCTGCTGAAAAAGACACCCTTGGGATACCGGGCGGCCTTCCGGCCACTGGGGCTGGAGCAATTAAGGGAAGCCGGAGCTCCGGCAGGAGACAGGATTGAGCTGGCAACCCAGTCCTTCGGTCTGGATATGGAAGGCATCGGACCGGGAAAAATTACTCTGTCCAATGCCCTTGGTGAAGAGCTGGTAATCGAAGTCACCGAGGAAGAGGTTATTGTTGACCGGACGAAGGCGGATCGGAAGGATTTCAGTGAACGGTATGCGCGTCCGGAATTTGGGAAGGTAAGTGTAACAAGATATCAAAAGGGTCACTACCGGCTGGAAATGATATTTGATGTTTCTGTGCTGGAGGTATTCGCAGAGGATGGGCTAATTCCTGTTACGATGTGCGTATATCCCGGGAATCCGTATGAAACGGTTAATATCGAAGGAGAAATAAAGGCAACCATGTTTGTGCTGTAAGGGATAAAGTTGAGTGGAAAGCGATGTCCGGCGGTATTGGCTGGTAGTAAAAAGGAATGCGTTAAGCAGGTATCATGAAAAAAGCCTGTCGGCTGATATCATACT
>JAEZFH010000081.1 GCA_023437885.1 Bacillota bacterium
AGCATGCTCTCCACACGGACCCAGACTAAATTATAACATAGCCGTTGGGCTTGATTACAGAATCATAAGACAAATTATCATAGGATTGGTCTAAAAACGGAGAGCATGGATTAAAATAGTAATAATACTTTTTTGGGAGTAATTATGAAGAAAATCAGTGCAGTGATCCTCTTGTGTTCCATGCTTCTTCTTTTAATGAACATAAGCGTGGTTTGCGCAGCAAGCCGCCCGTTGTTTTATTCAAGTCCTACGATGGCGCAGACGAAGCCTACCGCACCAAAGAAAGAAGGGGATGCTGTTATGGTCTCAGCGCAGGCATCCGTCCAGCTGGACCTAGAATCACCTTCTGCAGTACTGATAGAGGGTTCCACCGGAACTATCATTTATGATAAGAATAAGAATGAGAAGCTCAAACCGGCAAGCATTACAAAGATTATGACTTTACTGTTGATTTTTGATGCCCTGAATTCCGGACAGATCACCCTTACGGATGAAGTAAGCGTATCCGAGTATGCAGCTTCCATGGGCGGCTCCCAGGTATATCTGGAGCCCTTTGAGGTGCAGGATGTGAATACGATGATAAAATGCATCAGCATTGCCAGTGCCAATGATGCTTCTGTTGCCATGGCAGAAAAAATAGCCGGTTCCGAGGAGGAATTTGTCGCACGAATGAATGATAAGGCCAAGGAACTTGGAATGAATAATACTCATTTTGTAAACTGCTGCGGCCTGGATACTGACAATCATTATTCCTCCGCTTATGATGTGGCGCTGATGTCCAGGGAGCTGATCACAAAGTACCCGCAAATCAGCCAATACTCTACGGTGTGGATGGATACCATCACCCATACCACGAGGAAGGGCACCAGTGAATTCGGCTTGACCAACACCAACAAGCTGATCAAATTCTATCAGGGAATTACCGGGTTAAAAACCGGTTCCACCAGTCTGGCAAAATACTGTCTCTCGGCCACGGCAAAAAAGGAAAACATGAATCTGATTGCGGTCATCATGGCTGCTCCGGATACAAAAACAAGATTTTTAGAGGCGTCAAAGCTTTTGAATTATGGATTTGCAAATTACAGCATTTATACGGACGACAATTCGGACACGGTACTGGCCCCGGTAAAGGTCAGTCGCGGGGTGGCAGAAACCGTACAGGGAAAAACCGCGCAGGATTTCTCATATTTATGCTCCAAAGGAAGAAGTCCGGAGGAGATTCGCAAGGAGGTCGTCTACAATGAAAAGGTGGAAGCACCGGTAGCACAGAATTCCAAAATCGGTGAGATCATATACTACTATCAGAATGATAAAATCGGAACCATCGATATTCTGGCGCTGGAGACGATTGATAAGGCAGGCTTAAAGGATTATTTTGTGAAGGTTTTAAAGCGTCATTTTATCGGCAAGTAGCAGACAGCTATCCCAGGAGTAAAGAAAAGCTATCAGCATGAGAGCTCATAGCTTTTCTTTTTTAATGGGTATTGAATCTATGTAAGCAGTTAAGATATAATGCAAGTAATAACCATAATCTTCCTTGAACCTGCAACGTTGAGCGGAACTTACGAAGTAATACAATATTGCTTTGGGCTGTTTACAGAGAATGGATATGCCAGTCCAACCGTAGGCAGGATAGGCATTCATACCTATCCGTTATCTGATGACCCGGCATTTCCGGATGGTTTTCGCTGTTCCTTATTTATGACATGTGCCGGAATCCTGGTAATTATCAGGTTCTGCTTTACTTCCTTTGACCGTTTTCGAAAGGGTTTGTGCAGCAGAAAGAAAAAATGATCCTCGGCAAGTACACAGCCAAAGCTTATTGACACCGGAAACCCGAACTAGTATAGTATAAAGGGTACGATATCTGGTTGATTTGCATTTGGGATATCTACATATTGGATGGAAAGGAGTATGGCATGCAGAAAGACGTCATTCTATATGGGATCATCATACTTTTTGTTCTCTGGATTATCATAGAGCAACGGCTGCTTGTGACCTCAAAGCATACCATAACGACTGAAAAGCTGTCCCGGCAATCAAATACCTCCTTTGTGGTTTTGGCAGATTTACATAACTGCTCGCTGGGAAGGAAGAACACACGCCTCTATAAACAGATCGAAGCTCTTGCTCCGGAATTCATTCTTGTGGCGGGAGATATGGTCAATAGAAAAATGGCCGGCTATCCCCAGAATGCCAGCCGTCTGCTGGAAGAACTGGCTAAGAGATATCCGGTATTCTATGCCTACGGGAATCACGAACAGAAGCTGGAACAGATCGGGAAGAACGACAGGACAAGCCGGACCAGGGAGGAGTTGTCTTATTATGCTGAGTGGATGGATTTCAAGGCTCGTATGACGAAGGCTCAGGTGAAATTTTTGGACAATGAGAGTGTGCTGCTGAAGTCCGCACAGTTAAGGATTACCGGTGTATCAATTGAGGATAAATATTTTGGCTTCCATGCCTCCAAGGAACTGGAGGCCTCCTATCTGACTTCCCTGCTCGGGGAAAGCATGAAGGATTGCTATCAGATACTGATTGCACATAATCCGGTGTTTTTTGATGCTTATACACAGTGGGGAGCTGACCTTACCCTGTCCGGTCATATCCACGGAGGAATGATGCGTATTCCCGGGATCGGAGGAGTACTGTCCCCCCAGGCAAGATTCTTTCCCAAGTATGATGCCGGAATTTATTCTCATGGGGCAAGGCATATGGTGGTATCCCGGGGACTTGGTTCCCATTCCATCATGCCAAGGATATTCAATATCCCGGAGCTTATCCATATCAGGCTTACGGGCAGTAAATAAAAAAGGTATTTGGCTTTTGGAAAGGAGCAGCATGAGTATTCCGGTGAAGTTGGAAGCATTTGAAGGCCCCCTGGATCTTTTGCTTCATTTGATTGATAAAAATAAAGTTAATATCTACGATATTCCGATCGTTGTCATTACCGAGCAGTATTTGGATTACATTAAACAGATGGATTCTAAGAACCTGGAGATCATGAGTGAATTCCTTGTCATGGCGGCCACCCTGATCAATATTAAATCCAAGATGCTGTTACCGGCAGAGAATACGGATGAGGATGAGGCGGTTGACCCGAGGCAGGAGCTGGTGGAACGGCTGCTGGAATATAAGATGTATAAATATATCTCAGAGGAGCTAAAGGACCGGGAAATGGATGCCTCCAGAGTATTGTTCAAGCCTCCGACCATTCCGCAGGAGATCGCGGACTACCGGGAGGAGATTGATGTAGGAGAGCTGTTGAGTGATCTTACCCTGGCCAGGCTTCATGAAATCTTTAAGTCTATTGTAAAAAAACAGGCGGATAAAATTGATCCGATCCGAAGCAAATTCGGAAAGATTGAAAAAGAAGAGATTAACCTGTCCCAAAAATTCGTACAGATACAGGAGTACGGATTATTACATAATGTATTTTCCTTCCGTAATCTGCTGGAAGCACAGCACACGAGAATGGAGGTTATTGTAACCTTTCTTGGCATACTTGAGCTGATTAAAATCGGAAGAATCGAAATCCGGCAGGATTGTTTATTTGATGATATCAGTATTACTTATCTTGCTGCAGATATCATAACGATGGAGGAGGCAGGCTTTTAATGGAATTGAAGGTGCTGGAAGCACAGATTGAAGCTATATTATTTACTATAGGGGAAGCGGTCGAGGTGGAGCGGATAGCGGACGCTCTGGAG
>JAEZFH010000100.1 GCA_023437885.1 Bacillota bacterium
CTGGTTATGTGACGACGAATTCAAGGAATACCTCCAGTATTTGCATGAGCTGTATTCCGAAGGGTTGTTATGGCAGGATTATTACAAGGATGATTTGCCCTCCTGGAGAAGCAATCTTGCATCTGCGGCTTACGGGGCGATGTATATGCCCTACACGGATGTATTTGTGAACGTGGAGGATCAGTATATCGGTTATGATGCATTGACCGGACCCAGGGGAGACAAGATCTGGTCCGATGTGACCAACAGTACCACCGGAATCGGAGCCTTTGCCATCAGCAATACTTGTGCAAGTCCGGAAGCGGCTGTACGTTGGGTGGATTATTTCTACGGAGATGAAGGTTCTATCTTCTTCCGCTACGGTGTGGAGGGAGAGACCTTTGCCTATGATGAGAGCGGGCAGCCAAAGATTAGTGAGGATATTCTGAAGGCGGAAGAAGGCTTTATGACTGCACTTGGAAAAGTTAATCTGGTTCCTGGCGGCGGTTTCCCCCATGTTATAACCGATGCTACGGATGGAATTGTGGCAAGTCAGAAGACAAAGGACGCCGCAGCATTACTGAGGGATAATTTCCCCAGCACGATTTGTGCCAAGCCGGCCTTGGGTCTTGAAGACGGAGAACGGGTTAATGCCCTTGAGCAGGATCTCTTTACCTACAGAGACGAATCTGTAACTCGGTTCATCATCGGAGAATTGAGCTTTGATAAATGGGAAGAATACAGTAATACACTGGAAAAGAACGGAATTAGAGAGCTGGAAGAGATCTATAACAACGCTCTGAAATAGAACATCTGCTTCCTGCAAGCGAAGAAATTGGAGCAGGCGGGCAGGGCAGCCGATGTATTGATAGCAGAAAAGGTTACTGACAATTATACCAATATAGTTGTCAGTAATTTTTTAAGGAGATTGTGGTATGAAAAAATTAAAATTCAAATATTATCTGAAACAAATCAAAAAGTCAAAGGAACTGTACTTGTTGTTTGCATTGCCTCTGGCCTGGTATATTATCTTCAAATATGTGCCGATCTACGGACTTCAGATCGCCTTCAAGAGGTATAATCCCACCCTTGGGATCGTAGGAAGCCCTTGGGCAGGATTCCGTTATTTTAAGCAGTTCTTTGACTCTTATTATTGCCTGGAAGTAATCTGGAATACGGTTAAGCTGAGCCTGTTTACCCTAGCCGTGGGCTTTCCCATTCCCATCCTTCTGGCCCTGCTCATTAATGAAATACGGAGCAAGAAGCTAAGCAAGCTGGTTCAGAATGTTACCTATATGACGAACTTTTTGTCTGTGGTCGTCATTGTCAGCATGTTGAACATATTTTCCAACCCGACTTATGGGCTCTTTAACCGGATTACAGAAGTATTCGGTGCGGCACCGGTGGATTTTATGACGAAGTCCGCCTTTTTCCATCCGATGTATGTGTTCTCCAATGTATGGCAGTTTATGGGCTTTAATGCCATCATTTATATTGCGGCTCTGGCAGGAATTGATCCGACCTTTTACGAGGCGGCTTCCATTGACGGTGCCTCCCGGTTCCAGAAGATTATACACATCTCTATTCCCTGCATTATGACGACAATCATCATCATGTTTATTTTAAGAATAGGAAATCTGATGACGGTGGGCTTTGAAAAGGTATTATTAATGCAGAACAGTGTAAATACCTCGACCAGTGAAATCATATCAACCTTCATCTATAAAAACGGCATTAAAAAGGGCCAGTTCAGCTATAGCACGGCAGTAGGCATATTTAACTCCGTTATTAACTTTATTCTTCTGATCAGTGCCAATTCGGTGAGCAAGAAATTCACCAAAACCGGTCTGTGGTAATCGGTTACAGCTTTGGATGCGAAGAAATGGAGGAAGTGTGAAGAAGAGTATCTTCACAAAGGAATTGCTTCGCAATTCCTTTACAAATTTGTGCGGCTGCCCAAATTCACAGGGCAGCGGCAGAACGGAGATAGAAGATGATACATACATCAAAAATGAAACAAACCCGGCGGGAAACCGCCTTTCACATAGCCGTTAATTTGAGCAGTGTTCTTGTGGTTATAATTATGGTTGTTCCGCTGATCTTTGTTCTGGCGGCGTCATTCTCAGACCCGGACCTGGTCTTAAAGGGGAAGGTTCTGCTCTATCCCAAAGGGATTACGGTGAAGGCCTATCAGATGGTGTTTGAAAATAATGAAATCTGGAGAGGCTACATGAATACTATTTTCTACACTGTAACGGGGACCTTGATCAGTGTGGCGCTGACGATACTGGCAGCATATCCCCTGTCAAGAAAGCATTTCTTCGGGCGGAAGATTCTGCTGCTGATTATGGTATTCACCATGTACTTTAACGGAGGTATGATACCGACCTATCTGTTAGTCAGGGACCTGGGAATGTATAATTCCGTGTGGGCAATCATACTGCCGGCGGCTATCTCCACCTATAATCTGATTGTTGCCAAAACCTTCTTCGAGACCAGCATTCCGGAGGAACTGTTTGAATCCGCCCTGTTGGATGGCTGCGGCAATATTAAGATGCTGTTCAAGATCGTTTTGCCCCTGGCAAAATCCATCGTAGCGATCTTGGTGCTGTACTATGCGGTGGATATGTGGAATTCCTATTTTAATGCATTGATCTATTTAAATGAAGATAAAAAATATCCGCTTCAGATTATTCTGAGAAATATATTACTCATAGGGCAGACAGAGCAGTTTGGCACCAATGATGTGGGTATGGCGGAGAAGATAAAGATGGCGGAAGCGGTGAAGTACGCAGTTATTGTAGTGTCCAGCCTCCCGATGATTATTCTGTATCAATTTGTACAGAAGCATTTTGTGAAAGGTGTAATGATAGGAGCGATCAAAGGCTAATTCGGCGTCAGAAGACCATGAGCTTAACTTAATGACATGGTGGGCTGAACTGTAACTAATTCGGATGCCAATGATAATCTGATATGCGCCAAGAGCGGCACAGAAAGGAAAAGGATGATGGAAGAAAAGAAGCGCAACAAACCAAATTTTATTATTATCATGACAGACCAGCAAAGAGCCGATCTGAGAAGGAGCTGCGGATGCCCCCTGGACACCATGCCATTTGTGGATGAGTGGGCAAAGGGCGGGATTGACTTTAACCGGGCATACACGCCCAATCCGACCTGTATGCCGGCCAGAGTGAGTATGTTCACAGGGAGGTATTCACAATCACATCTTGTGAGAACAAACCATAACCGGGATGATGCCCTTTATACGGAGGATCTGCTGGATATGCTGAAAAGGAACGGATATGCGACAGCCCTCTGCGGGAAGAATCATTCCCATCGGAATTATGAGGATTTTGATTTTCATAGCAGGACAGATCATATGGGACTATCCGGGAGCAACATGACCAAGGAAGAACAGGAATTTTCCGATTATTTGAATAACACAAAATTTGTGGATAGCAGGGAACCGGCTCCGGGAGGAGTGGAGGTACAGCATCCTTACCGGAATGTCTCGGATGCGTTGGAGTTTATTGACGGGGTGGACAAAAAGGCTCCCTTCTTTGCTTGGATCTCCATAGCGGAACCCCATAACCCGTATCAGGTGCCGAGTCCTTATTATGATATGTTTCCGCCGGAGGTATTACCTCCCTGTACCAGTGAGGAAGAGGCGAGGAAGAGCCATAAAGGAGACCGTTATCAGAGAATGAGAAAGGTCTGGGAGCAGGTTTATGGCCCCGATGTAGCAGAGCATATGGAACGTTCCAGATCCAATTATTACGGAATGCTTCGCTTGATTGACGATCAGATAAAGAGGCTGGTTGAGGGGCTGCAGGAGCGGGAGCTGGAGGAGAATACGATTGTGATTTATCTTTCGGACCACGGTGATTTTGTGGGAGAGTATGGGCTGATACGTAAGGGTGCCGATTTATCGGAGCTGCTGATCCGCATACCAATGGTCTGGAAGGGGCCCGGTATTGCTGCAAAGGGCAAGGAGACCCAGGCCTTTGCCAATCTGGTAGATATCTTTCCGACGATATGTGATATTCTTGGGGAAGAGCGGCCGATGGGAGTACAGGGGAAGAGCCTTCTGCCCATCCTGAAGCAGCAAGAGGGCTTTGAACGCGAGTTTGATAAGGCGTATTCCGAGAGCGGCTTCTCCGGTATGTACTGGAACGACGAGGATATGCTGGATTACAGAACGGAAGGTGCAACTCAGGATATGACGGCCTTTGACTGTCTGAATACCTGGACACAATGCGGTCAGGTGAGGACCCTCAGGATGGAGGATTACCGTATTCAAATCGATATGATGGGGGAGGGATATCTGTATGATTTATCCAAGGATCCCATGGAGCTTCAAAACCTGTGGAAGGATCCGGAATACACCTCAACAAAGGAAAAAATGCTGCAGGAATTGCTCGCAGTTATGCTGCAGAATACGGATGTTCTTCCGGTACCTCATTACCGTTACCGCACCAAGGTTCATCCGAAGGGCTACTGGTATCAGGATTATTCTTCTCCGGATCCGGGAATTCATCCCTCCGGAACGATGCAGGAACTGTACTCCAGAAAAAGATAGCCTTTGTGAGGCGGTCGGGTGATGTGGATTAATCCGATGCAATGTGTATAAAACAGATTTATTAAGCAAGGGCCGTGGATAAAAGGGAGCTTCTCTCCTGCATCCATGGTCCTTCCTTGATCTATGGCTCCCCCTTGTTGAGGTTTCAGGAATATCCGGAGATCGTCTCAGGGTTACCTTCACAAGACTGCGCCCTTCCCGGTACTCGGGTATGAAATGACATAGAGTTTAAGAATTACATATCCGTAAATTGATATATCTGCCGATGGAAAGAATACTACATATTGTTCTCAGCGGTGATTTCGGTATGATGTAGGTAAGACGACTGAATTATGACCGGGGAGGATAGGCGATGGATAACACTAATACGGCGATCATACTAATAACCTGTGATGAACTGAAAAAGGATACGCTGAGCTGTTACGGTAACAGGTCGATTACAACCGGCAATATCGACAGGCTCAAAGAGATGGGGACTGATTTTGAACGGGCATATACCGTAAGTCCCTGGTGTCTGCCGGCAAGATGCTCCATCCTGACAGGGCTCTATCCGCATAACAGCGGAGCCTACAGCAATTTTCGGCCATGCCCCTTAGATAAGGGAGAAAGAATCTTTTCAGAGAATTAAAAGACAGCGGCTATTCCACCTCCGTATTTGGGAAATGCCACTTTACCCCTGTGGAATATGGAAAGAGCTCGGCAGAAAAAACGCTCCCCTACAATAAAGAGATAGAGTATTATAAAAGCTTGGGAATTGAACACCTGGAGCTGGAGGACGGGAAGCAGGTATCCGTATGGTTTCAGGACGATTATAGCAGAGAACTGGAGCAAGCAGGATATTTGCGGACCTACAGGGACGCTGTATGGAGCAGGGAAAACCAGAAGGTGTTTCCCTTCCCCGGGCCAACGAATCTACATCCGGATTATTGGGTGGGAGAGCGTGCCGCAGAACATATCAGGAACAGCAAAGAGGAGGCTCTGTTTGCGTGGATTTCCTTCAGCGGCCCCCATTACCCCTTCGATGCCCCGGCAGAGTACTGGGAGAAGGTGGACGAAGAGAAGCTTCCTCCAATCCTGTTGGAAGAAGGTGAGCTTGACGGGGAAGACAGAATCCATCATGACAGCTACCATGGGGGCAGGAACTCCAACATTGATGGCTCCGGCCCTGCGCTAGGACGTGCATGCAAAAACTATACGGAGGATTACTGTAGACAGCTTCGGATCAGCTATCATGCCAATATGAAGCTGATCGACGATCAGATAGGTAAAATCCTGGATGCAGTTCATGACAGGTACGGGGATAATGCATTAATCTTGTTTTCGGCGGACCACGGTGAGATGCTTGGCAATCATGGCCTCTGGGGCAAACATAACTGCGGGTATGAGGAAGTATGGAAGATTCCCATGATAGTAAAATTCCCGGGACAGAAGAAGGGGGAAAGCAGAAGAAGGCTGGTGAATTCTACTGATATTCTTCCCACCTGCCTGGAGGCGGCCGGTGCAGAGAGGATTGACTGTGACGGAATCAGCCTGTACCGGGAGAAGGAGCGGGAATATACTTTCGCGGAAGGAGAGGGCTATCTTGCGATAACCGACGGAAGATATAAATATATCCATGTGCAGAAGGGACAGGAGGTTGGCAGAGAGTTGCTGGACTTGCAGGAAGAACCGCAGGAATTTAGAAATCTTATCGGTCTTGACCGGTATCAGCCCGTTCTGGCCAGGCTAAGGGAGAAAATGATCGAACATATGCTGCCGGCAATCCTGCCCTGAGGGCAGTGCATTGTCCGGAGAAATACATCAGACGATATCACATTATTTGCAAAAGGAGGCATGTATTATGAACAAACAGGCAATTGTTCTTATTACCTGTGACGAATTAAAAAAAGACACTTTAAGCTGCTATGGAAACCGAGCGATTTCTACCGTGAACATCGACGCCCTGAGAGGGAGCGGAACGGATTTTGATAATTGCTATACGACAAGTCCCTGGTGCCTGCCGGCAAGATGCTCTATTTTGACCGGCCTGTATCCCCATAACAGCGGTGCCTACAGCAATTTTAGAAAATGCCCGCTAGATACGGGAATCAACAATTTGATTAAGGAATTAAAAAACAGCGGATACCATACTTCTCTATTTGGAAAGTGTCATTTTACACCGGTCCGGTACAGTGAAACAGTTCCGGACCGGACACTGCCATATGAGGAAGAGACAAACTATTACCGTTCCCTGGGAATTGATCACATGGATCTTCAGGATGACAAGCAGGTTTCGGTATGGTTTTATGATGATTATAGCAAGGAATTGGAGCAGGAAGGATATCTGGCTCCATACCGGGATGCCGTATGGAGTAAATCCTACCAGAAGGTATTCCCATTCCCGGGACCTGCAAGGCTTCATCCAGATATGTGGGTCGGAGATCGGGCAGCGGAATATATTAGAAACAGCAGGCAGGAGTCGCTATTTGCCTGGGTATCCTTCAGCGGCCCCCATTATCCTTTCGACGCCCCTCAGGAATACTGGGACCAGGTAGATGCGGACAATCTTCTCCCGATGAATCTACAGGAAGGGGAGTTGGAAAGCAAGGACAGGATTCTGCACGACAGCTATTACGGAGGTGAAAAGTCCAATATTGACGGTGCAGGGCCGGCCAAGGATCGAGCTTGCAAAAACTATACGCCGGATTACTGGAAGAGGCTTCGTATCAGTTATAATGCCAATGTCAAGCTCATTGACGACCAGGTGGGTAAGATTATTACTGCTGTGAAAGAACAGTATGGAGAGAATTCGCTCATTATATTCACCGCAGATCATGGCGAGATGCTGGGAAATCACGGACTCTGGGGTAAGCATAACTGTGGCTATGAGGAAGTGTGGAAGATACCCATGATTGTAAAAGCTCCGAACCAAAGGCAAGGAAAGGTCAGAAACAGTCTGGTGAACTCCACGGATATCCTTCCCACCTGCCTCGAGGCAGCAGGAAATGCGGGAATACCCTGCGATGGAATTAGCCTGCTGCAGGAAGGCAGAGAACGGGAGTATACCTTTGCAGAAGGCGAAGGATATCTTGCGGTGACCGACGGCAGATATAAATATATTCATATACAGAAGGGGAAGGAGAGTTATCGGGAGCTTTTGGACAAAGGGGCGGACCCCATGGAGTTTCAGAATTTTATCCATAACCCGGAATATATGCCGGTTCTCGCCAGACTCAGAGAAAAGGTCATCGAGCATATGATGCCGAAGCTGCTTCCTTAGTAAAACCGGGGGCTAACACCGTCCTCCCGCCGGAGTAGGAGGGCGGTTGCAGCCTTTAGTGTTCTGACACGCTCCTAATTAGGTTAACAACATTGCTTAAAGATCAACGTGTCAGTCCATTAGTAATGAGGCCATAATTTTGACTTATATTTCTGTTATAATGAAGAGTGGCAGAAGAGAAACTTTTCAGGAGTTTGGGGGAAATTGTATTGAAGCATAGCAAGTGGTGGATTAAGTTTTTGATATCTTATATTTATATCGGAATATTCCCTGTCCTCTTGTTGGGGATATTTTTCTATTCCGGCTACAAAATGTCCGTATATAAGGAGATAGAGAACAGCAACTATTCTTTTTTAACCCAGGCGCTGTATAAAACGGATAATATGGTTGAAAAGATGAATAGTATTGCATACCATTTATCCGGCACCTATGCGGAAGGAAACGACCTGAGAGAGTATTCCGGCAGAATGCCGGAGGTAGATGATGCCATCATTATGCAGCAATTGAAAACTTACAATGGTTTAATAGAAGGAGTACCAATCCAGACGCTTTTATATATACGTGGAGGCAAATACATCTACACGGAAGACGGAAAAACACTCTATATGGATTTTGAAGCATCGAAGAAGGATTACGGAGATCTGACCATGAGCTCCTTCTTCGGAATGATCAATTCCCTAAAATACAACACATCGATTAAGTTGTACCAGCCGGAAGGAGACGATTCTCAGAACCAATCCCTGGTTTATTATCTATATCCGGTTCCCTACATGGAGAGCCTGCCGGTGGCTACACTCTGCTTTTCTGTGCAGTATTCAGATATGTACGGGGCCCTTGAGAACTATCTGGGATCACTGTCGGCCGATGTTTACCTTTATAACGAATACTACCGCAACATATTTTCTTCTGCCTTGAATAAAATAAAGGCGGAGGATCGGACCCGCCTGGAAGAGGCTGTGGCCAATATCAAAGGGACCGGAGTGTTTGAGAGGAAGATAGACAATAAAAGCTATGTGATTATGCGCGGAGTTTCTCTGAACTCCGGTTTTAGTATTGTGACAGTCAGTGAGAAGGAGGCCTTTTACAGCCGGGCGGATTCCTTTGAAAAGACAATGCTTATCGTGGTGGTATTGCTCAGTGCCATAGCGGTGGCACTGGCAATTGTCCTTTCCAAACGATCTTATAACCCGATTAAGCAGCTGCTGCATGAGGTAACTGGGAAAAATATGCCGGAGGATGAAAAGAGTCTCAATGAATTTGAGATTATCCAAAGTTATTGGTCCGATATCAAGCATAAGAACCAGGAGCTGAACAGCCTTGTGGACCGGCAGAGGCCGATTATTGTTGCATCCGCGCTGCATACTCTTTTGGAGAGACGGATCTCTGATTCGGAGGAAATTGATTTTGTTCTTAAATCAGCTAATATCAGCTTGCTTCATCCCTATTTCTTCGTGATAATGATCCCGCTTCCGCTACCGGATTCTATGGAGCAGGATATCAGTAAAAGTATTCTTTCCCTGGTGCACGGGAGGGTGAATCCACTTTGGCATTTGTACGGGATCGATATGATTATGGAGAACAGCATTGCGGTAATCGTAAACTGTGCAGCAAAGGAAATCGAGGGAGAAGATGCTCGGAAAACAGTTGCCGGATTAATTCAGAGTGAGATACTAAAGATATGGAGGGACGGGTTAAACCTGATGGTCGGACGTATCTATGAGCAAACCTCTGATATTAATGCTTCTTATATAGAGACGACGGTAATCGCCTCAGATTATCCCATAAGAGGTACCTCCGAGATCATATGCTTTGAGCAGATCAGCCAGGGAAAGCAGGATAATAAGTATCCGGTGCTGGAGCAGGCCATCTATATCCAGTGTATTAAGCAGGCAAATAAGGATGCAGCCTTAAAAGCCTTAGAGGAAATGATAGGTGTGATATCCGATACGGGCTCCTATTTGATTACCCAGTGCCTGTGTTACGATATCATCAACATGATTATTAAGACGGTCAACCAGCTGAAGGGTTTTGATATGAACCGGCTTGAGATCAAGAGGATGTGTGCCTTTTCCAGCCTGGAGGAGTTTCGTCAAAGCTGTATTACGGTAACGGAGCTGATCTGTGATCAGTATGAATCCTTTAAGGAAAGTGAGCATCTCAAATTGCGGTCGGGAATTATCAATTATGTCAGCTCCAATTACACCGAGCTCTCCATGTGTCTGGATGATGTGGCCAATCAGTTTGATGTTACAGCCAATTATGTAAGCCGATTCTTCAAGCAGGAGACAGGCTGTTCCTTTATCCAGTATATTACGATGCTTAGAATGGATCGCGCCAAGGAACTGCTGATTACCACGGATATTCAGGTTAAGGAGATTGTCAGCTCCATCGGATACATTGATGTGGCTAATTTCATACGCAAGTTCAAATCCTATGAAGGCATTACGCCGAATCAGTACAGGGAAGCGATGAGAGGAAGATAGCCCTGGAGCTAAAAACTATTCCAAGGCAGCAGTAGATAAGCATTGATACTTATTTACTGCTGCTTTTTTATTACATAGGAAAGTCCTTTGAACTTTCGTATATAATAAAAAGCCCTCCGGGCAGGATGCGCACTCGCACGAACGGTATTATAAGGAATAGTCACTATGCCTGCTATACCGGCCGCGCTCAGCCCGAGAGTCCGCAAGCGGACTCTTAGTTCATTTCGTTACAGAAGGCTACATTTGCGCATCTTGTGAAGCGGAGTATCCTCGACATGAAGGAAGAGCGAGTAAAAATGGCGTGCCCAAATGTCGCAGGCTGAACTGTAACTAGTTTTACCTATTCTGATATTTTTACATATTGAAAATAATGAAATCTACATATGCAACAAGAATTACAGATTGAGACTTGCCTCGGAGGTGAATAAAATAGCAATATCAGCCGGAAAGCCGGAAAGGCAATCGATGCCACAGACGGCAAAGCAGGCAGGCCCTGGCCTACCGGTTTAAGAAATTAGTAAGAAAGTAGGAATAAATTATGGCAAGGGATTTGGAAATTATGAAACCGCCTCAGGCAACACAAGGATTAGGAATAAGACTAAAGAAAAATTTTGTCCGGTACCGGTATATCTATCTGATGCTAGCTCCTGTTTTGTTGTATTTCATTATATTTTGCTACGGGCCGATGACAGGAGTCGCCATTGCATTTAAGAATTATAAGCCGGCCCTGGGGTTTGCCGGCAGTAAATGGGTTGGCATGAAACATTTTGTGGATTTCCTTACCGGACCTTATGCATGGCGGTTGATTCGCAATACTTTGCTGATCAACATTTTCCAGATTATCTTCGCATTCCCGGCTCCGATTATACTGGCTCTTCTGATTAATGAAATCAGAGCGAAGCACTATAAAAAGCTGGTCCAGACCATCAGCTACATGCCGCATTTCATCTCCCTGGTGGTTATCTGCGGTCTGTTGGGAACCTTCTGCAGAACGGACGGACTGTTTAACGACATATTGGCAGCGCTAGGCTTTGAACGTTTCAATTTACTGGCTAATGCGGCGTTATTTCGGCCGATTTATGTGGCCAGCGGTATTTGGCAGGAGGCAGGATGGGGCAGTATCATCTACCTGGCGACACTTTCCACGGTGGATCCTGGGCTGCATGAGGCGGCCGCAATTGACGGAGCCAACCGATTCCGCAGGATGATCCACATATCTTTCCCTAGCCTGGTTCCGATCATTATAGTGCAGTTTATCATGAGAATGGGCAATATTTTGACCCAGGGCTTTGAAAAGGTATTCCTGCTCTATTCACCTGTAACCTATGATCCGGCAGACATCATTTCCACCTATATCTATAGGCAGGGGCTGGAGCTGACCAATTATAGCTTCGGTACGGCAGTCGGGATCTTCAATTCGGTAATAAACATAATTATATTAATTCTGGTAAACAGCATTTTCCGGAAGAATTCAGAGCAAAGCTTGTGGTAAGGGGGCAAAAAGATGATTGAAAATAAAACAATGGGTGATAGAATTTTCGGGATGATCATCTATGGGATCATGGGGATACTTTCCTTTCTGTGCCTCTATCCCATGCTGCATGTGATATTTGCATCCATCAGCGATCCGATTCAACTGATGAGGCACAGCGGGGTACTGTTGCGTCCCCTCGGCTTCTCTGCGGAGGGTTACCGGGTGGTATTTCAAAATCCCAACATTCCCACCAGCTACCTGAACACCATAATCTATGTTACGGTGGGCGTGTCAATCAATATTATTCTGACAACCATGGGAGCCTACGCATTATCCAGGAAAGGCTATATGTTCAAAAGGAGCATTACCTTTCTGATAATATTCACCATGTATTTCAGCGGGGGGATGATACCGAACTTTCTTCTGGTGAAGCAGCTGGGACTCTACAATTCTATATGGGCTCTTGTATTGCCCGGAGCGATCTCCGTCTGGAATATGATTGTGATGAAAACCAGCTTTCAGGCCATTCCCCTCAGCCTGGAGGAATCAGCGAGAATAGACGGGGCCAATGATTTTGTTATACTATGGAAGATCTTTCTTCCTGTATCCAAGGCAACAATCGCCGTTATGCTGCTGTTCTATGCCGTCGGACATTGGAATTCCTGGTTTAATGCGATGATATACTTAAGAGACCGGGGCAAGTACCCGCTGCAGCTGATCATGAGGGAGATTCTGATATCCAATTCCTCCAGCGGAAATATAATAGAGGACGCGGATACGCTGTTTTTGCAGGAGGTTATTAAATATGCCACAATCGTAATTTCCACCGTTCCGATTCTTTGTATCTATCCCTTTGTGCAAAAATATTTCATGACGGGGGTTATGATGGGGTCGTTGAAGGAATAATTAACGGAGAAATACTCCGTTGATGATAGACAAAATCCAAAGATTTGAATTTAAGGAGGTAAAGTTATGAAAAGAAAATTGTTATCCGTGCTGCTTGTAGTTGCGCTGCTGGTATCTGCGATATCGGGCTGCAGCAAGCAGAATGGAAAAGAAAAGACCTCGGGGGATGGTAATGCTCCGACCAAGGAAGCGTCAACTGATGGCCAAACAGGGGGAGATTCGGAATTTTCCCAGGAACCGGTAACCTTAACCTATTGGGTACCCTTGAATGGCAGCGCATCAAAATTTATTTCCAGTTACAATGAGAATACCGCTTATCAGGAAGCCATGAAGCGTCTGGGAATTAATATTGAATTCATTCATCCCGCCGTAGGGCAGGAGGATGAGCAGTTCAATCTGATGCTCTTAGGCGATAAGCTCCCGGATATCATCGCTTACGGAAACAAATACATAGGAGGAGAGTTCCAGGGTATGCGTGATGGGGTGTTCCTGGATTTGACCGATCTGATTCCGGAATATGCGCCAGATTATAACAAGCTTTTGCAAGGCGATGAGGAATTCTACCGCGAGGCTACGGACAATGAAAGAAAAATTGCTGCGTTCTACGGCTATAAAATGTCCGGAGATCCTCCCTTCACCAGATGGATCTTAAACGATGGGGTTCTTAACAAGCTGAATGTGGAAATACCCCAAACCATTGATGATTTTGAAGTGATGTTTGATAAGATGTTGGCAGAGGGGATAACCCCTTATGCACTTGCTGCGAAGGGCTATGAAGAGCAGCTGATGGGCCTGTGGGATATTGTGAAGGACTTCTATATTCAGGACGGACAGATTAAATTCGGACAGATGCAGGAGGGCTTTAAGAGTTATCTTACTCTTTTAAACGAATGGTATTCCAAGGGATATATATCCAAGGATTTCACAAGTCTTGATGTGAATACGACAAATACTCTGTTTGATTCCGGTGCAATCGGAACCTTTACCGGACCTATCGTGGCAAACTATAACCGCGGTGAGGCCCTAGGCATTAAAGTGGTGCCGGCACCGTATCCCCGCCTGCAGCCAGGTCAGAAGCTGCATTATCAAAGCGCGAATCTTTGGCCCAAGATGACTCAGAATGAGTGTACCGTAGTAATAAGCAAGGACTGTTCTAATGTAGAGGCAGCCATGAAATTCTTGAACTACGGATATACCCAGGAAGGAGCCGATCTCCTTAACTGGGGTGTGGAAGGACTAAACTGGGAGCAAAACGGCGATCAGAAGATTTATAATGACTTGATGCTGAATAATGAGAAGTTTGGAACAGAGGAAGCGAGCTATATCTACAAGATGCACTTTTCTCCGAAATTGAATTATCCCGATACCATATGCCATGCAAATCTCTTGAAGAGTGAAGGTGCACTGAATGTAAGACTTCAATGGAAGGATGATCCGGATATGGACAGTACCCTGCAGCTCCCTCCCTTCCAGCTGGATGCGGATCAACAGCAGAGGCTCGGTGAAATTATGACACAGGTAAACACCTACTGTGATGAAATGGTGCTTAAGTTCATCACCGGGGCAGAAAGCCTTGATAATTTTGATAAATATGTAGCTGCAATTAAGTCTTTGGGAATAGAAGAGGCACTGCAGCTGAAGCAGGAAGGCTATGACAACTACATGAAGAAATAGGACTTAGATATAGCGTGGATTTATTCTGAAAGGAGATGCCGGTTGCTGGCATCTCCTTTCAGATCTCTTCTTGTATCTCCCAATGCGATGCTTTTGCCTCAATCATCTCTCCTGGTATACTCCTGGGTGGGGGTCCGCCCTGTTTTTTCCTTGTATACCCTGAGAAAATAATTATAGCTGTGAAAGCCGATCTGTTCGGAAATCTCCTTCAGCCCCAGCTTTGTTTCCCTTATCATCTTTTTAGCCAGATCGATGCGGAAGGAGGTGAGATAATCCACGAAGGAAGTGTCCATCTCTTTTTTAAAAAGTCTTGACAGGTGGGCGCTGGATACATGGATCTGCTCTGCAACTGTAACCAGTGAAATATCGCTGGAGTAATTTTCTTTTATGTACAAGATTGCTCTTTGTATATGGAGCGAATAGGAAGAGGTGTCATGATACAGCGCATTTGTGATCATGTTCTTATAGTAATTCCAAAGAAGCTGATAGGAGCTCATGCTTTTTTGATTCATCTGCTGTCGGAATTGCTCGAACAGTGCTTTGTCCGAATAAAGTGTTAAGTCAAGCTTCAACTGCTGCTGGAATTTCTGCCCGATCTGGAGCAGCTGAAGTATGATCTGCTGGGGAAGGCGGGAGCCGGTACCGGCATCGGCATAGCGCTGATAAATTTGCTTCAGCAGCAGCTCGGTCTGGGTGATATTAAGTGAGGTAAGAGCCTCCATCAGATTCTTCTCTTCCATAATATCAATGGAGTTGGCATGGGGAATATCTTCCTTCTTTTTGTCAAAGGTCTGGTGATTTAGCAAGGCTACGGTTCTGCGGCAGCTCTCATTAAGGAGGCTGATATCCATGATGATATCGCTGGTCTGATACAAGGCGGTGATATTAAGGAGTTTATGCATATTGGACAGGAGCATCCGCATGTTGGCGTTGGTATCCTCCTGTATTTTCAGGCTGCTGATCTCGTTCTCATAATGGAACAGAATCGCGAACTGCCCGTGTTCAAGATGGGTAATAATGCCGTTATCAAGGGATACAAAGATGCTGGTAGCAAGGTTGAGAACAGCCTCCACCAGCTTCTCCCGGCTCATGGAGGGATTCAGGTGTGTAAGGATAATAAAATTGGTGATTTGCATGACTACCAGCACATGATGGGCTGAGGAATAATCCTTCTGTGTCATCATATGCTCATGCTCCCTGGGGTTGGTGACTCCGTGCTGCACCAGCTCCTTCAAATACTGCTGCTTGGCAACTCCGGCAAAATAATAGATATGGGAAGTACGAAGCCCTTCCTTCTCCCGGATTTCCCGAAGTTCGTTCAGCTTTTGCAGCAGCAATGAAGCATCCAGCTGATGCTTGAGAAGATAGTCCACGGCGCCGTAGCGCATGGAATCGCGGACAAATTCAAAATTATCATAATTGCTTAAGATCAGAATGGAGATGTTCAGATTTTTGCTTTGGAGGGCTTTGGCTACCTCCACGCCGCTTTTATCAGGCATATCAACGTCCAGAATCAGGATATCGGGCCGCAGCTCTTCCACCTGGGACAGGGTATCCGCTCCGTTTTGCGCCTGTCCGATGATGGTATATCCGCAGCTGTTCCAGTCAATCATATTTCTAAGTCGGTTTAAGGTTAATATGTCATCGTCAGCTAAAAAAACCAGGGTCATAATATTAGCTCCTTCTCCAATGCCGGGAATTCTATATGCACAGTGGTGCCGATTTCGGGGTAACTGATGATGTCGAAGACGGAGGCTTCGCCATACTGTAATTGTAGGCGCTGCATCGTGTTATGGATACCGATGCTGGTAAAATTATTCTTGGATTTTTTCTGGCCGCTCAATATCTGTGCTACGACCTCTTCCTCCATACCGCTGCCGTTGTCGATAATATCAATCAGGATGCGGGAATTCTGCTTCGCTATGCGGATAGTCAGAAAGGCGTCCGCGGTTAATGTCTGGAAGCCGTGAACAATGGCATTTTCAATAATTGGCTGCAGCAAAAGCTTTAATATGAGGCAGTTGCTTGCACTGGGATCCATCTGGTACTCGGTGTGGATATTGCAGAGCAGGTTATATTTTTTGATGGAGATATATGCATTGCAATACTCAATTTCTGATTCAATGGTGATGTATTCTCCTTTGCTGTTTGAAATCAGATGGAGCAGCCCGGCAAAGGAGGAGGATACCTCATATATATTGGTCACATTCTGAAGCTGTGCCAGATAGGTGATCGTATTCAGGGTGTTGTAGATCATGTGGGGGTTTACCTGGGCCTGCAAAGCCCGGAATTCCAGCTTGCGCTTGTTGCGCTCGCTTTCCTTGATCTGTTCCAGAAGTAGAGTGATACGCTGGGACATGGCAAGGAAGCCGCCTGCCAGCTGACCCACCTCGTCTTTGGATCGAACCTCAACGGATATGGTATCCCCCACCTTATTACCGAAGTTTGACACCTCCGCATTCAGTCTGCGGATATCCCTGGAAAGAAGCGTGGTCAGCAGAATGATCCCCGCCGCCGTCCCCGCAATGATTACGGAAAAGGTAAGGATGAAGTCCCGGAGGACTCGGGAGGATTCCGAAAAGACGGAAGCACTGTTGACCAGTGCTACTACGGTCAGCTCCTTTGTTGGAACTGTCTCCTGTATCAGAAGGTATTCCCTGCTGTTAATTATAACATTGGAGGCTTGCCGGGTGAGAGCCTCCTGGAGCTGCGGAGGTACCTCTACGGTATCTACCGAGGCATCGGTACTGTATAGAATTTTGTTATTATTCTGTATGACATACAGGTAGGTATCATCCTCCTCGAAGAGGCTGAGGATATTCTTCATATAGGCGAAGGTGACATCCACCATAACGATTCCCAAAAACCGCCCGTTATTGCCTACCACCCTGGCATAGGTAATGACAGAATTGTTATCGTAGCCGTCAAGGCTCCGGTTGACCAGGACGGCATTATTTTCTTCAATATAATTGATCAGAGGAGAGGCCATGGTAAGACCGTTATTATAGGTGATACCGCTTTGATAGAGGTTGTTATTGGTACCGAGGATGGTGATCTGATAATTAAAATCATAGTTTGATGCCAGGGACTGCAGGAGGTTTTGCAGGGATTTATATTCTTTGAACCATTCATAGCTTAAGGGAGAGGCGTCCCCCTTAAGGATCTCGGTCATGTTATAATTGATGATCAGGGAGGAGATGATGCCATTCATATCCTGAAGCATTTTATCTAGCTGGTTGGTGGCAACGTGGATTTTAGAATTAACATATTCCCGCTCCTTGTTGGTGAGTATGGACT
>JAEZFH010000113.1 GCA_023437885.1 Bacillota bacterium
TCCGGGGAGTGAATGTATTCCCGTCCCAGATTGAGGAGGTTCTGCTTAACGTTCCGGAGATTGGAGCCCATTATGAAATTGTCGTCGACCGAAAGAATTTCCTGGATTATATGGAAATCAAGGTGGAGCTGGCGGATGAATCCCTGCTGGATTCTTACTCCAAGCTTGGGGAACTGGAGCATCGGATCAAGTCAAGTCTCAGAGTAATGCTGGGCCTGGATGCCTCAATTAAATTGGTAGCGCCCAGAAGCCTCCAACGTTTTGAAGGCAAAGCAAAGCGAGTCACCGATCTGCGCAAGGGACTATAAAGCAGCTTTGCTTATGCAAAGCGAGTTACCGATCTGCGCAAGGGACTATAAAGCAGTATGCTTAAGCAAAGCAGATACTGCTTTATCGAAGGAATTATAAAAGTAGCTTTGCATTAAATAAAAGATATGATAGGATTGATTTAGAGAATTTGAATTATGTGTCAGACAGAAAGGAGATCTACATAGTGGCAAAAAAAGTTATTATGCTGGGAAACGAAGCCTTTGCGCGGGGAGCCTATGAGGCAGGATGTAAGGTTTCAGCTGCTTATCCGGGCACTCCCAGTACGGAAATCAGTGAATACATTGTAAAATATGATGAGATTTATTCTGAGTGGTCACCAAATGAGAAGGTGGCTATGGAGGTGGCGATCGGAGCCTCCATCAGCGGTGTTCGGGCGCTGGCCTCCATGAAGCATGTCGGATTGAATGTTGCAGCAGACCCTCTCTTCACCGTATCCTATATCGGAGTTACCGGCGGACTGGTAGCAATCATTGCAGATGATCCGGGGCTGTACAGCTCTCAGAATGAGCAGGATACCAGAGCGATTGCAAGAGCTGCCAAGGTACCGGTGCTGGAGCCTTCGGACAGTCAGGAGGCAAAGGATTTTGTAAAAATAGCCTTTGAGCTCAGCGAAAAATATGATACTCCGGTCATCGTCCGCTCCACAACAAGACTGTCCCATTCCCAGGGAATGGTGGAGTTGGGAGAACGGCTCGAGGGGGAGGACAAGTCCTATGTAAGGGATGTGGCAAAGAATGTAATGATGCCGGGCAATGCAAGGGGACGCCATCTCGTGGTGGAAAGCAGGGAGAATGCTTTAGTGCGGGATGGCAGCAGCCTGCCTGTCAATAAAGTGGAATACCAGGATACGAGCATCGGTTTCATTACCTCCGGAATACCATATCAGTATGTCAAGGAAGCTTTTCCACAGGCCAGTGTCCTCAAGCTTGGCATTGTTAATCCATTGCCGAGGAGGCTAATCGAGGAGTTCGCTTCCAAGGTTGATACCTTATATATTGTAGAAGAATTAGATCCGATCATCGAAGAACAGGTAAAATCCTGGGGCATAAAAGCAATCGGCAAAGAAATCCTGACAGTGCAGGGAGAATACTCGGCGAATCTTCTGCGTAAGGCAATTGCAGGAGAGAAACCGGAGCTGGTGCATCCTGCGCAGGTACCGGGCAGGCCTCCGATACTCTGCCCCGGCTGCCCGCACAGGAGTGTATATTCCGTTCTGAATAAGTTGAAAATCCATGGAGCCGGAGATATCGGCTGCTATACGCTGGGAGCGGTTGCTCCTCTCAGTGTGGTAGATACAACGGTATGCATGGGAGCCAGTATTTCTACCCTCCATGGAATGGAGAAGGCGAAGGGCAGAGATTATATCAAGAACTGGGTTGCGGTTATCGGAGATTCCACCTTTATGCATACCGGCATCAATTCTCTGATTAATATGGTATATAACAAGGGAACCGGTACTGTTTTGATCCTCGATAATTCCACCACTGGAATGACCGGTCATCAGGACCATGCGGCTACCGGCAGGACCCTGAAGGGAGAGGAAGCATATGCAGTAGACCTGGCTGCCCTTTGTCGTGCAGTAGGGGTGAAGCAGGTCTATGAAATCAATGCCTTTGATACCGATACCCTGGAGAAAACCATCAAAGAGACTACAGCCATGGAGGAGCCTGCGGTTATTATAACCAAATCCCCCTGTGTACTGTTAAGTAAGGCACCGGTTAAGATACAGTACCGTATCTTGCCGGAAGTATGTAAAAAATGCGGAATGTGCATGAAGCCCGGTTGCCCTGCAATTACCAAGCAGGAGGACGGAACCATTGCAATCAATGATACCATGTGCAACGGCTGCGGTTTGTGTGAAAAATCCTGCAGGTTCGGTGCAATCGAACTGATACAGCGATAGGAGGAGGACGCCATGGAGACAAAAAATATAATGATTGTTGGAGTCGGAGGGCAGGGAACCCTGCTAACCAGCAGAATATTAGGCGCCCTAACCATTCAGGCCGGATATGATGTTAAGCTGTCCGAAGTTCATGGAATGGCTCAGAGGGGCGGCAGTGTGGTTACCTTTGTCCGTTACGGGGACAAGGTGTATGAACCAATCGTAGAGGAGGGGCAGGCCGATGTGCTTATTGCCTTTGAACGGCTGGAAGCCCTTAGATACGCCCATTTCCTGAAGGAGAATGGCGCCATCGTTGTAAATGATAACCGGATCGATCCGATGCCCGTTGTGATTGGTGCGGCAAAATATCCGGAGAATATTTTAGAGGACCTGAAGCAATACCACCGGATCTATAAGGTGGACGCCCTGGAGGAAGCCAGGAAACTGGGCAACAGTAAGGTATTCAATATCATTGTGCTTGGAATTGCCGCGCAGCATATGAATTTCTCGAAGGAAGAATGGCTGAAGGTAATCGAGGAGACAGTGCCTCCCAATACCGTCGAAATCAATAAGAAGGCCTTCGAAGTCGGCTACCATCTTCACTGATCCATTTCGTATTAAATAGAATGGCACCGCATAAACCTTATAGATAGAATAATGAATGGTTAATGCCATTCACAAATAAATAGCTTACAATATTCATAAATGAATGGTGTCAGCCACTCACAAATGAATCGCTGATGCAATTTATTTAGGAAAAGGGGGTAAGACAATGATTAAACAGCTTTCAGTATTTGTACAGAACGAGATCGGCAGCCTGGCTGGTGTAACGTCGGTCCTGAAGGAAAATACGATTAATCTGCGGGCAATCGCATCCTTTGATACACCAGAATTTGCCATACTTCGAATTGTCGTGGACCAGCCGGAGAAGGCAAAGGAGCTCCTGAGTGCCAAGGGATTCGCAGTTAAAGTATCCGAGGCGGTGGCGGTTGAACTGGAGGACAGACCCGGTGTGCTGGATGGAATGCTTCGTATTATCGCTGATGCGAATATAGGAATCAATTATATTTACTCCATTGTACTTCGCAGCGGAAAGGCTCCGCTGATGATTCTCAATACGGAAGACCTCGGAAAAACCGCTTCCGTCCTGAGGGAACATGGATATACCGTTGCTGAGCAGGAGGATGTGATCACATGATATGGAATGAGACAAAGGAATGCATGAGCCGTGACGAAATTCATAATCTGCAGAGTGTACGGCTGAAAAAAATGGTAGAGCGGGTTTATCACAGCGTGGAATTTTACCGCAGGAAAATGCAGCAAATGGGTCTGGAGCCTGGAGATATCCGGGGAATTGATGATCTGAGCAAGCTTCCTTTTACAACCAAGGAGGATCTTCGGGATAATTACCCCTTTGGATTATTTGCTGTACCTCAGTCAGAGGTAGTGCGCATCCACGCATCCTCCGGCACTACCGGCAAAGCAACTGTTGTGGGATATACCAGAAAGGATATCGACCTGTGGCAGGAATGCGTGGCAAGAGTGCTTGCCATGGCAGGGATCGGACCGCAGGATAAGATTCAGGTAGCCTACGGCTACGGATTGTTTACCGGAGGATTGGGACTTCACTACGGTGCCGAGAACCTGGGTGCGACGGTTATTCCCATGTCCACCGGCAATACACAGAAGCTGATTACCATGATGCAGGATTTCGGAGCCACTGCCATTGCCTGTACCCCTTCCTATCTGCTGCATATTGCGGAGACGCTGGAGGAGGCAGGCCAGATCAGTAATATCCAGCTTAAGGCAGCGATCTGCGGCGCCGAGCCCTGGACTGAAAATATGAGAAAAGAGATCGAAGCGAAGCTGAATCTGAAGGCATATGATATCTACGGGCTTAGTGAAATCTTAGGGCCGGGAGTAGCTGCCGACTGTGAATATCATAAGGGACTTCATGTATATGAAGACCATTTTGTGCCGGAGGTCATCAATCCGGAGACCCTTATGACTTGTCAGGAGGGAGAGGTTGGGGAACTGGTATTTACTACGATTACCAAGGAAGCACTGCCCTTATTCCGATACCGGACGAAGGACCTGACCAGCATCACCTATGAAAGGTGTGAATGCGGAAGAACCTTGGCGCGGATCGACCGCTTTAAGGGACGCTCCGATGACATGCTGATTATCCGGGGAGTGAATGTATTCCCGTCGCAGGTTGAGACGGCATTGCTGGAATTCGCAGAGACCAGTCCTCATTATCTTCTGATTGTAGACCGGATCAATAACCTGGATACACTGGAGGTACAGGTGGAGGTGGAGGAACGCTTCTTCTCCGACGAAATCAAGCAATTGGAGGGGCTGACCAGGAAGATAACCCATGTTCTCCAATCCGCCCTGGGACTGTCTGTAAAAGTGAAGTTGGTGGAACCCAAGACGATACAG
>JAEZFH010000147.1 GCA_023437885.1 Bacillota bacterium
TTCCAGTACCGTGCTCACCAGAAAACCTGTATTCAAGGCCACGGCCTCTCCCGGCTCCAGATATACTTGCACACCGTAGGTCTCCTTAACATGGTTTATACAGCGAACCAGAGTATCAATATCATAATCCGGGCGGGTGATATGGTGCCCTCCGCCGAAGTTAATCCATTTCATCCGATGCATCAGAGTACCGAACTTCTCTTCTACTACAAGAAGGGTTCGTTCCAGAACATCAGAATTCTGTTCACACATGGTATGGAAATGCAGACCGTCAATCCCGGTGACATCTGCTTCCAAAAGGGAGGATACCTTGATACCGAAGCGGGAGCCCTCAAAACAGGGATTATACAAATCGGTCTCTATCTCGGAATACTCCGGATTAATACGAAGGCCACAGGATATATTACGAAATGGCACGCAATTTACTCTGTTCTGTATCCTGGATTTGTATTTATTCCACTGTGCCATGGAATTAAATACAATATGGTCACACAGGCTCATGATTTCATCGAATTCCGCTTCCCGGTAAGCGGGAGAAAAGATATGAACTTCCTTATTGCACATCTCCTCAGCACCCAGTTTTGCCTCGAATAGAGAGCTTGCCGTGGTGCCGCTTAAATAACTTCCGATCAAGGGATAGGTAGCATACATGGAATATGCCTTCTGTGCCAGTAGTATCTCACAACCGGTCCGATCCATTACTGATTTCAGAATCTCAAGATTATTTCTTAACAGCTTCTCATCCACAATATAAGAAGGGGTGGTAACTTTATTAAAATCGATATTCATACGGTTCCCTCATTCTGCCGCGATCCTGCAATTTGGGCGGCAGCACAAATTTGCCATGCAAAAATCAAAAATTTTTACACTACATCCATACCTGAGACTTGCTCGCAGACTTAAATTCAACGTGTGAATTCGGATTACTCCACCATCTCCGGATGGAAGCATTCCTTCCAGGGAAGACCGCAGCGGTTTAATTCCTCCATAAACGGATCAGGATCCAGCTCCTCGACATTATATACACCCGGCTTTTTCCATTTGCCTTCCAATACCATCTTAGCCCCGATCATAGCCGGAACGCCTGTGGTATAGGAGATCGCCTGGGAACCCACCTCACGGTAGCAATCCTCATGGTCACAAACATTATATACATAGTAACGTACTTCCTTGCCGTCCTTCACTCCGGTATAGATACAACCGATGTTAGTCTTGCCCTTGGTTCTGGGACCCAGGGATGCCGGATCGGGAAGCACTGCCTTTAAAAACTGCAGCGGAATGATCCTCTGTCCTTCAAAATCAATGGGTTCAATGGAAGTCATCCCGACATTCTCCAATACCCGAAGGTGGGTCAGATAACGCTCGGAGAAAGTCATAAAGAAGCGGATTTTCTTCACTCCCGGAATATTGATCGCCAGAGACTCCATCTCCTCATGATGCAGCAGGTACATATCCTTTGGCCCAATCTCAGGGAAATTGTAGACTCTCTTGATCTCCAGCGGCTCTGTCTCGTGGAAGCGTCCGTCTTCAAAATAGCTTCCATTGGCGGTAATTTCACGGATATTGATCTCCGGATTGAAGTTGGTTGCAAAAGGATATCCGTGGTCTCCGGCATTGGCATCCAGAATATCAATGGTATGGATCTCATCAAAATAATGCTTAAGCGCATAAGCTGAAAACACCTGAGTAACCCCGGGATCAAAGCCGCAGCCGAGGATTGCCGTAATACCGGCCTTCTCAAAGCGTTCCTTATAAGCCCACTGCCATTTGTACTCGAACTTGGGGATATCCTTCGGCTCGTAGTTAGCCGTATCCAGATAATCAACCTTGGTAGCAAGGCAGGCATCCATGATGGTCAAATCCTGATAGGGTAATGCAACATTAATTACAATATCCGGCTGGAACTTCTGGATTAATGCGATTACCTCCTCGGTATGATCCGCATCCACCTGGGCAGTGGATACCTTGGTCTTATAGCCCTTCGCCTCTACCTGTGCCTTATAGGCATCGCATTTAGATAAGGTTCTGCTGGCAATACAAATCTCCTCAAAAACCTGTGAATTCTGACAGCATTTATGAATTACTACGCCGGCAACTCCGCCGGCTCCAATGATTAAGGCCTTGCTCATAATTATCTCTCCTTCATCTATAAAACATGATTATTAATTTCGTAGTTTCTCTGTTCCTGCCCGCATTATGAAAACTGAAGCAGTATTTCCCGCAGCAGCTTGCAGGCTAATGCCGTGGAAGCGCCGCTCTGGTCATATACCGGGGATAATTCATTCATATCCATGGCTACGATGTTCAGACCAAACACCTGCTTCAGGGCTTCCATTAATTCCATGAAGCTTACGCCGCCTGCTTCCGGAGTCCCTGTTCCCGGAAATATGCCGGGATCCAGTACATCCAGATCAATGGTAAGATATACGGGTTTTCCCTGCAGTAGCTCCACCGCCTGCTCCAGGCGGTCCAGGTTGAATTTCTGGGTAAATACATGCTCCCTTGCCCAGGCAAATTCTTCACGGTCGCCGCTTCTGATTCCAAATTGAAAAATCCTTCCGTCTCCAACAATTTCATGGCATCTTCGCATAACGCTGGCATGGGATAATTTCTCACCCAGATAATCGTCCCGAAGATCCGCATGGGCATCGAAATGCAGGATGGCAAGCTCGGGATACTTTCTGGCCGCAGCTCTGACGCTTCCCAAGGTGACCAGATGCTCGCCCCCGATCATCAAGGGCTTCTTCCCATCCTCCAGAATCTGCTGTGTCATATCCTCAATGGTTTTTAATACCCGCTGCGTATTACCGAAGCCAAATTCAAGATCACCTGCATCAAAGATTCTGTAATCGGTCAGGTCCTTATCCAAATAGGGACTGTAGGTTTCAATCCCATAGCTCTCATTGCGGATTGCAGCGCTGGCGAATCTGGTACCGGGGCGGTATGAGGTTGTCCCATCAAAGGGAGCTCCGAATATTACAATATCACTGTCCTCATATTCATGGTCACAGGCAATAAAAGTATGCTTTTTCAAAGCAGGGATATTACTATTCATATTCATGCAATTGCTCCTTTACATAATTGGGAAGCGCAAAGCAACCGGTATGGAGTTCCGTATTATAGTACTTTGTCTTAATTCCCAACCCATTCCAGACATCCGCCTTCAAATCCCGGATGGGATCATAATGCTTGCTGGCATAGCCAAAGAGCCAATGTCCGCTGGGATAAGTCGGGATGTGGGCCTGATACACCTTCGCTATAGGGAAGGTCTCCTTGATTCGCTGATGAGCCCGTTTCATCGCATCCACATAGGAATGATAATAGGTGCTTTCATGCTGATTTACTAAAATCCCCTGATCAGTCAGCGCCTGATAGCAATTCCCATAGAATTCCTTGGTGAACAGGCCCTCGCCGGGGCCGAAGGGGTCGGTGGAATCCACTAAAATCAAATCATATTCATTCAACTGGCGGCGTACAAATTTCAAGCCGTCCTCATAATAGATATGAACTCTCGGATCCTCCAGGCTGCAGGCAGTTTGAGGCAGATACTTTTTACACACCCTGACTACCATCTCATCAATCTCTACCATATCAATGCTTTCAATGCCATGATATCTGGTAAGCTCCCGGATGGTTCCGCCATCTCCCGCTCCTATGACCAGCACTCTCTTAATCTCCGGATTTGTCGCCATGGGAACATGGACAATCATGTCATGATAAATAAATTCATCCTTTTCCGTTACCATCAGGTAACCGTCCAGGGTAAGAGCACGGCCGAACTCCACCGTATCCAGAATAGCGATATGCTGAAAATCACTTTGACTGCCATATAGCTGTTCCTTTACTTTTAAGGATAGCTTCACATGCTCCGTGTGATGTTCGGAATACCATAATTCCATATGAAAACACCCGCACCTTTCTCAGCTTGTTATTAATATGTCTGTTTTAATAATGAATGTACAGAATGTACATTAGTCCGCTAAAAGTCTACAATATTGATATTTTCAACCTTCATATCCTGAGGACCTGTCAGTGAGCTGCCCTTTTCCTTGGCATAAATGATATAATCAATAATGTCTCTTGTAATCCGTTCTCCCGGAGCCAGAATCGGAATTCCCGGAGGATAGCACATCACGAATTCCCCTGAAATATGCCCGATTCCCTCAGCCAGGGATACTGACTTTTTCTCACTGTAAAACGCATTCTGCGGAGTAAGTACAACCTCGGGGTCAATATATTCATGATTCAACATACCCACTTTGTCTTTTCCGTGGATTCGCTTGATTTCGGATAAGGCTGACACCAGGCGTTCTATTTCAAAAGCACGGTCACCGGCAGTGATTACTGCAAGTATATTGCCGATATCCCCAAATTCAATCTGAATATCATATTCATCCCGGAGAAGGTCATATACCTCCACGCCGGCCAAACCGATTTCCCCTGTGTGGATGGAAAGCTTGGTGCGGTCAAAGGCATACACTGCATCACCGTCAATTAGTTCTGTGGAGAAGGCATAATAACCGCCGCTCCGATTGATTTCATTCCGGGCATACTCCGCCAGATCAAGCGTTTTTGCTACAATCTCCTTACCGTTCAGCACCATATTCTTCCTGGCTAAATCCAGGGAGGACAATAGCAGATAGGAGCCGCTGGTGGTCTGGGTCAGGTTAATGATCTGTCTCACATAGCCGGGATCAACCTGCTTTTTACAGATCAGGAAGGAACTCTGGGTCAGAGAGCCGCCGGTCTTGTGCATACTGACCGCTGCCATATCCGCTCCGGCCGCCATTGCACTTACCGGAAGGCCTTCTCCAAAGTAAAAATGCGCCCCATGGGCCTCGTCCACCAGTACCTTCATATGATGTTCATGGGCAAGTGCCACGATTTCCTCCAAATTAGAGCATATACCGTAATAAGTGGGGTTATTCACAAGAATCGCTTTTGCCTTCGGGTGCTGGAGGATTGCGTTTTTGATATCCTCTACTGACATTCCCAGGGGTATTCCCAGGGCATGGTTCACTCCCGGATTGACATATACCGGAATTGCACCGCATACCACAAGTGCATTAATCGAACTTCGGTGCACATTTCTTGGCATGATGATCTCATCTCCCGCCTTGCAGACGGACATAATCATCGCTTGTACCGCAGCTGTTGTACCGTTGACCATAAAAAAAGCCGCATC
>JAEZFH010000192.1 GCA_023437885.1 Bacillota bacterium
ATTCAGGGCTGCATGCAGGAAAACCGCTTTGGCTTTGAAGAAGTTGTATATTTATTGCTATTTGGAAATTTACCCACGCAGGAGAAGCTCCAGGAGTTTACCAAGCTGCTGGAAGCATATAGAGAATTGCCGCCCAGTTTTGTTCGTGATATCATTATGAAGGCTCCCAGCAAAGATATGATGAACACTCTGGCAAGAAGCGTATTAACCTTATTTTCTTATGATGAAAAGGCAGATGACATATCCATTGAGAATGTACTCCGTCAGAGCCTGCAGCTGATTGCCGTATTTCCTCTGCTGTCGGTGTATGGATATCAGGCCTTCAGCCATTATCATTTCGGACAGAGCCTGGTAATACATCCTCCGAAGGAGGGCTTGTCAACTGCGGAGAATATTCTGTACATGCTGCGTCCCAATATGAGCTATACGGAGCTGGAAGCAAAAATCCTGGATATTGCCTTGATACTGCACGCAGAGCATGGCGGCGGTAACAATTCGACCTTCACAACCCATGTGGTTACCTCCTCCGGAACAGATACCTATTCCTCTGTGGCCGCGTCCCTTGGGTCACTGAAAGGCCCGAAGCATGGCGGTGCGAACATAAAGGTTATGCAGATGTTTGATGATATGAAGGAAAAAATCAAGGATTGGTCCGATGAGGAGGAGATTAAGGAACATCTGAGAAAGCTTCTGAATAAAGATGCCTTTGATAAATCCGGTCTGATCTATGGTATGGGACATGCCGTATATTCCATTTCCGCCCCGAGAGCCAATGTATTAAAGCAATATGTGAAGAGCCTTTCCGAGGAAAAGGGCTTACAGAAGGAGTTTGGCTTATATGAGAAGGTAGAGCGTCTGGCACCGGAGATTATTGCCAGCGAGAGGAAGATGTACAAGGGTGTCAGTGCCAATGTAGACTTCTACAGCGGTTTTGTATATCATATGCTGGATTTGCCGAAGGAATTATATACTCCTATTTTTGCGATTGCAAGAATTGCGGGCTGGAGCGCCCATCGTCTGGAGGAATTAAATAACGCCGGGAAGATTATCCGTCCTGCTTATAAGAGTGTATCCAAGCATCGCGATTATTCGGCGTTACAGAAAAGACAGGATGAAAGTTAAATAAATTTTTATTATATTTATTTCCATGGCTGAATTCCCTGTTTTTACATCGAAAAATGTAATATTTTCTTGATTATTTTGTTTCTGCTTGCACATACTATTAGCGTAACATCTTAATGGAACATATTAATGTTTCATTTAATGAATAGGTTTCATTTATGAATAGGTTCGTTTATGAATAGGTTTCATTTAATGAAAGTGATAGGTTTCATTTGAGAAGGTAACAACACAAATTTATTTCAGAATATGAAATGGAGGAGTAACTATGGCAAGAAGAAACAGAGCAGAAATCCCCGAAGCGCAGGAAGCACTTGATCGTTTCAAATATGAGGTAGCCGGTGAAATCGGTGTTCCTTTAAAGAAGGGCTACAACGGAGACTTAACCTCCAAGCAGAATGGTTCTGTCGGCGGATATATGGTTAAGAAGATGGTTCAGGATTATGAAAAGAGAATATCCGGTAAATAATAAAGAACAGGCTCGGTAATATTAAATTAATAATTCAAAGCGGTTGTCATTTTATTGACAACCGCTTTTCTGGTTTGGATTTTTTAGTAAATAAGTATTAGTCGGAAATTAAATTTCAATTCAAAAATCTATTGAAATCTGGGACAGGATAAGATACACTAACTATAAATAAGTTGACAAATACTGATTATATTATAAAATATTAATGATATGGTGAGAAATTAAAACTCGCTTGTAATTTCCGGGAGGGTGGAAAATTCTGAGCATATATTATTTTTATGATAATAATGCGTAGTGAACATGCTGCAGGTTTACTTGTTAGAAAGTGAAGCGCAGCAGTGATCATGAATGTGTGTTTTTCATTTATGATGTAATAAAGCGCACTGAGTATGATTCGAGCTTCCTTGCAAGCATGCAATCGGAGCGGAAGATCATAAACGAAGTTCATGATATAACAAAAGAGCAGTGAGTATGACCAAACTTGCATGAGGCATACGAGCGGAGTGGGGAGATCATGATACATATATGTTCATGATAATATTGTTAGCAAAAACAGAATTATGAATCATGGAATTATGTTTGAAGTGGGGATACAGTATGAGAGTGATAGCGGGTAAAGCAAGAAGATTACAGCTTAGAACACCAGAAGGCTTTGATACGAGACCGACTACCGATAAAACCAAGGAAACCTTGTTCAATATATTGAACCCATATTTGGCGGATGCCGATTTTCTGGATTTGTATTCCGGCAGCGGAGCAATCGGAATTGAGGCTTTATCCAGAGGAGCCAAGTATGCTGCGTTCGTGGAAGACAGCAGGTCAGCGCTGGAATGTATCAGATATAACCTGAAGTTCACGAAATTGGAACCGTTTGCGGAAGTGATCCCTCATACTGCCAAGGAAGCGATTCGTGCACTGGAGATCAAAGGCAAGGTGTTTGATGTTGTCTTTATGGATCCTCCGTATAATAACATGCATGAGAAGGAAGTTCTTCTGGCATTACAGCATTCGAACATCATTTATTGTGATACGATTATTGTAGTGGAGGCTTCCCTCAAAACAAATTTTGACTATTTGGAAGATACCAAATTCCGTATATTTAAGAAAAAAGAATACAAGACGAGCCAACATGTGTTTATTGAAATAAAATAGAAGATATCATAAAGGTTAGTTACAGTCTGGCAGGGAGTGAATATTTCATGAAGATAGGTATATATCCCGGCAGCTTTGATCCTATCACCCTTGGGCACCTGGACATTATTGTCCGTGCTTCCGGATTGGTTGATAAGTTAGTTATCGGGGTATTAAAAAATAATGCGAAGAAGCCCTTGTTTTCGGCAGAAGAGCGAGTAGAATTCATTGAGCGCGTAATCAGGGAAAATACGAATCTAAAGACAGTTCAGGTGATTGCTTTTGGCGGATTGCTGATTGATTTTGCCAGAGAGCAGAAAGCCTCCATTATTGTAAGAGGCTTACGTGCAATTACCGACTTTGAATACGAATTACAGATAGCCCAGATGAATCATAAGATGGATGCTAGTGTTGATACAGTGTTTTTTACAACCAGCGTGGAATATTCCTATTTAAGCTCCAGCGCAGTGAAGGAAATCGCCAACTTTGGCGGAAATATTAATCAATTTGTACCGGAATGCATAGTACAATCTGTCTACGATAAATATAAATCGATAAGGAGTGTTTGATATGGGAGCAAGCAGAATAGAGCAATTAATTGAGGACATTTATGAATTCGTTGAAAGCTGCAGGATGCAGCCATTATCAAGCACAAAGGTAATTGTTCCAAAGGATGAGCTGTATGATTTATTGGACGAGCTTCGCCTTAGAACTCCGGATGAAATCAAACGCTACCAGAAAATTATCTCTAACCGTGATGCCATTATTGCAGATGCGGAAGAGAAATCGGAAACCATTCTTCGTCAGACCCGGGATAAGGCCAAGGATCTTCTGAATGAGCATGAGATTATGCAGCAGGCGTATTACCAGGCAAATGAGATGATCATGCAGGCTTCCGAGGAGGCAGACCGAATCCGCAGGGAAGCGAGTGAGGAAGCGGATCAGATCCGTACCGGAGCCCTGGTATACTCCAATGATGTATTGACGGAGGTGGAAAGGGTGCTGGCCAATGCCTATGATACGGCAATTTCCCGGTATGATTCCTTCATCGGTACCTTGAAGAATAATCTGGAGATTATTAATAATAACAAGCGGGAGCTGAGTGAGCAGCTTTATCCCCAGGAGAGTGCAGCGAATCCGGTTTCCGGCGCTTATGATGACAGCGACTTTGATTTTGACGCCAATACCTTCCTGCCGGAGGAGGAGTAATTACGGCAGTAGCCAGGTTACATACAGGTAAGCCAGGGCAAGGGAAATTCCTGCGCTCAATAATTTAACGATAATATAAGACTTTATTGATAGTCCTTGATTACCGATTACACTTTTGGTTTGGGCGATGCCCGAGAAGCCTCCGAAGGTTGTTATTACGGTAACAAGGACTATTTTCAGATCGGCATCCAGATTACTTTTACAGATCTGACTGATGCCGGTGGTAATTTCAAAAGCTCCCATAATCAAGGCTTTCAGGAAGCCGATATCAGGACCTAAGCTATGAATAATCTGTGCCAGAATAGAGAAAAGGATAATGTAACCGCCTATTTTTGTTACTGTCTCAAAGCCATTCATAATAGCCTGATCCAGAAGCTCAAAGCTAAATCTCAGGGGGGAGGCTTTTCCCATATACTCCATGCTGTGCAGCAGCTGACTTTTCGCTGCCGGTGCATGCATCCTGCGTCTATGAAGCAGGATACGCATCAGAACTGCACCAAGAATTGCACTGCTGTAGATTATTACGAATAATGCGTATTTATTCTGGGGAAGCTTTAATTGAGTAATTGCAATGTAGCCGATGATGAACATGGGACTGGCATTATTGCACATACCAAGAAGAAACTGGCCTTCCTCCTGACGGATTTTACGCTCTTGAATCAGATCGGCAGTGGATTTTGCACCCATGGGAAGACCGGAAAGAAAGCCGATGACGATAGGATAGCAGCCCTCGGTACTGACT